>CP060231.1:300000-600000 GCA_023898625.1 Candidatus Nomurabacteria bacterium | reverse complement strand
GTGACCTTTGTAATTAGCCATAACTACTATTATGCAACATAATAATACTCATAGGCTAGAATTTTAGTCAGTTTTATTAATGCTGGGTGGCATGAGTTCGTTTACTGCTATTACTAGTAGTAGCCTCTAAGTCATGAGTATTTGGCAAGAACGATGAGGCTCCAAGAGCAACAATAATGAATAATCCGGCGATTTGCATAGATTGGCTTGAACTTTTAGCAGACGCCTCGTCGGCGATTTTGCGCAGTTCTTCTTTAATATTTGCAGGTATACTAGCCATCTTCTGTTGTTGAGCACTTTGGCCACCTAATTCAACACTTGATGCCTGTGATTCCACAACTTTTGATATCGAACTTTTGGCATGATCGGGGATAACCTTGCTTTCAGAAATTCCGTTTGATAAATTTGTTGCCAGCGAGGTTAATAACACGGCGCCGATAATTGCAGAACCAAGAGAAGAACCAATCTGTCTTAAGGTATTGCTAACTCCAGATGCTTCACCAGATTCTTCAACAGATACAGCCGATAATGTTAGGTTACTAGCTTGTGCCATTACAAAGCCCATGCCAATTCCGAACAACAACAATCCAGGCATTAACGTTAATGGAGTTGCAGTTGGCGTAATCGAACGACTTAATACCCATGAAGCAATTATTGCTAAGCTCAATCCTGCTTGAATTATACGCTTGGTTGTAAATTTCTTATTTAAAATAGAAGATAGTGGGGCAGAAATTAGAACCATCAATGAAAGTGGTAACAAGGCAATACCGGTATGTAGTGCGTCAAGGCCCTGCACCGACTGTAAAAATACCGGAAGGGCAAATATTAAGCCAACCATACCTAATGATAAAAGAGCGGTTACTGAGGCTCCTGAAATGAACTGCCTATTCTTGAATATGCCCATGGAAACCAAAGGAGTACGTCCCTGGCTCTCGACAAAATTTTCCCACAACGCAAATAAAGCCAATAAAATAATACCGATAATAATCGCGATTGGAGTTATCGATAAGCCAACAACATTAACTTCGTGACCTAGAAGTTTATAGGCTTGTGTTGCTTTTAACCAACCGTAATTTGATGACTCAATAATTCCGTACACAAACGCAAAGAGTCCAACTGAGGATAATAAAATACCCATGATATCAAGTTTGCGACTGACATTTTTTTCGCGAGCTTCAGCTATAGCCATAGAGCCTAGCAATAGCAATATCACTACAAAGATATTTATTCGGAACGCCCACCGCCAGCTATAATTTGTTGTTAAATATCCACCCAAGATCGGGCCGAGAGCAGAAGCCGCACCTGCTACGCCACCCCATATCCCAAAAGCAATGGCCCTATCTCTACCCCTGTATGTTGAAACGAGTAGTGAAGCCGTAGCTGGCATCATTAAGGCTGCGCCTATTCCTTCAATAATTGATTCGCCCACAATCATAACCCCTACACTGTGACTAATTGAAGTAATGAACGATCCAACAGCAAATATTACTGCCCCGATCATAAACATCTTTTTGCGCCCAAAAATGTCACCTAAACGACCACCGGTAATAGTAAACGCCGCCAAGGTTAATGAGTATGCAGTAATCACCCACTGGATTCCTTGAATATCAGTATTCAAATCATTAACAATTGTCTTGAGCGAAACATTTAATACTGTTGTATCGATAATAATTATCATCAAGGCCAAGCTCAATACCGCCATCGGAAGCCACTTTAGTAATCCGTGTTTTGCCTTCTTTTTGTTTGGGGGCAAAGCTTTATTTGATTTTGGTTGATTGTTTTTATGCATAGTTATCCTTTTATTTATTGACGTTTGATTGTAAGTATTCATTGAGAACTGTTAGTGATTTTAATAAATCAACCTCTTGATGCTTTGACAGTTGCGAAATCATTGGTTGATACGAAGTTTTCATAAGTTCAATTGATTCATCACAAATCCGTTGTCCACGAGTTGTTAATGTAGTAATGTGCTCGCGTCGATTTGAAGGGTTTAATGTGCTTTGCAACAAACCATCATTAAACATCAGTTTAATCTGACGACTAATACTTGCTTCGGTTTGTCCGAGCTGTTGCGCAATTTGTTTTTGCTTAATATTCGGTTGCCATCTTAAAATCATCAGTAACTTAAACTGTGAAAAACCAATACCAAGATTTTGCGTTAAGATAAAGTCATTTTGCCGGCTAAGAAGCATGGCGATCTTTTGAATAAGATAGCTGACATTGTCCGTTGGTTTTATATTTGAAATCACCTTATAACTTTACTAGTTAATTATTAACGTGTCAACTGTGATATTTCGTTAGAGATCTTTTCCCATTGACCTAAAGTTAATTGTTGAGCTCTAATATCAGACCTTAGGTTACAGTCTTGAAGAATTTTTGAAATCTCTTCTTTGCCTAGTCCTAACTCGGTCGCTAAATTATTAACTAATTTTTTTCGTTTTTGGCTAAACCCTGCTTTAATTACCCTGCTTAATTGAGGCAATATTTGAGAAGACCGACTTTCTGACTTACGGTGCAGTATAAGTATTTGTGAATCTACTTTAGGAGGTGGAGAAAATAACTGAGCTGGAACAATTCGACCAAGAGACACATCATAGTGAATTTGAGTAAAGACTGAAAGCATACTCAACTCCCCCGGATTAGCCCCAACCCTCTGAGCCACTTCTTTTTGAACTAGAAGTACGGCTATTTTTGGCATATTTTCAGACTCCGACAAAATTCTAAGCAAATTTGCTGTCAAATAATACGGAATATTTGCGATTATTTTGTAATCTGGTGGCAAGTCATTGAGATTAAATACCCTAATATCCCCTTCTTGAATCACTACATTAGTAGATTCTTTGTAAGTCCTAATTAAATCTTTGTATCTTGCGCTGTCAAACTCTAGGGCAATAATGTTTGCATTTGTTTCTGTAAGTTTTTCTGTGAGCGTGCCTGTGCCTGGGCCAATCTCAAGTATTGTATCAGATGCGCAAATTTCACCTGCGTGAACCATAGCTACTAAACTTTCTTCATCTTCAAGCCAGTGTTGACCTAATGCTTTTTTAGCCTCCGGAAAATTACTCATATACCTATACTACTGACCTGATTTATACAAATTGTCATGCATGCAACAATCCGTACACTCAATTTGGGTCATCTAATACCATCCCCGAGCTTGTGACGTAGACCAGGCTCCACATGGCGTACCGTAATGTCCAGCGACATACCCTAAGCCCCAAGCAATTTGCGTTGAAGGGTTGGATGCCCAATCCGACCCAGCACTAGACATTTTGTTACCTGGTAATGCCTGGGGGATACCGTAAGCACCACTACTTGGATTTCCTGCTGTGGTACTCCAGTGTGATTCTTTTTGCCAAAGCTGATACAAACAGTACCATTGCTCTCCAGTCCAGCCTCGACTCGCAGCCATACTTTCACCAATTCTAACGTTTTCCGATGGATTACTTATGATAATTTTTGTCCCCCTTGTAACTAACTTCCTCTGGGGTTGAATTGTAACGATTTCTTGTAATTTATTCCTGCTAACCTCAATCCCATTTTCAGTCTTTATTTCATATGTAACAACCTTTTTACCGGGAGCTCCTGGCTCCTTAACTGCCGTACTGCCTCGCGTCATATTTGCGTCATCAACATACTCAATAGGTGCAGGTATTTCTTCCTCAACAGTAGCAATTTGCTGACCTTCACGGGTAATCGTTATCTTCATGTCGGGGTGAAGCTGTGTATCTGAAGACGGTGCCACGGTATCACTTTCTGAAAACTTGATATTCTTTTCCTTCATTAAGTCGCCAACGGTCTTTGCTTGAGTACGCACCCCGCTTACATTACCGTAAAGTATCAAAGTTACTGGAGTCGCTCTATCTATAACATATCTATCACCAACAACCCCTTCTTGTATTAAATTCTCTGGCACATCTGGAACCATTTTATCCTCTGGATATACTACAATACCCGCATTGCGTGCCACTACAGCAGGTGATTGATCAGCAGAATTAACAACTATCTGCTTTCCTTTATCTACAATCATTACTGGTCTTGATCGATAGATATTAATATCGAAATTATCGTTAATAATCGGTGAATCCAGAGCTGGCTCCACAACATCCCCTTCATGTATTTTAATATCCAGCCTATCGAGTAAATCCTGTACTGTCTTTGCACGTGTAGGTAATGTTTGTTTATTGCCATCCGCATAGACTGTTACTATTCTGGAGTCATTAGGACCAACCGTTGTTCCGCCACCAAAAATGACCATACCTATCATTGTAAAGATAAAAAGTAACAAAAAAGTTACCACCGGCACCACAAAGGGATGACCTTTGGGCATTATAAATTTTCTGGGTTGCGATTTATCAGATTGTTTTTTTACCATAAAATATCAAAGTCACAAATGCGTGACTATTCTATTGTATCAAATATCTACTTTACTTAATGCGATACATACATCGCTATTTGAATTTTTGGCAGAAAGATTCCTAATATTAATCCAATTTGCCTGATATATCTCGTTCTTTTGCCGCAAAATTTTGGTAGGTTTATCACAAATTACTCTAAATAATGAATAGCGGAAAACTAACCCGTCGTTATCGTATTCAAAGTCACCAATCTTGCCGACCATTGACTGGTTGACTATAATGCCAGTTTCTTCTGACAACTCACGAATAAATGCTAATTTTGCATTTTCTCCAGACTTTATGCCACCCCCAGGAAGATTCCATTTTCCATTACCCAACCAAGATTTTACGACCAGTATTTTATCTTCGCAAACAACCACTCCACGCGATCTTTTTGACTTCCCTAAAATAACTTTAAATATTGGCCAACCAACCCAATAGCAAATTCTTCCAAAAATCATGAACATTTTTGTCATAGTTTCTCTATTCTGGCGTATGAAATATTTATCTTCTTGGTTCCTTTATTCTTGAAATAAATAACAGCTTCATCACCGTTAATTTCTACCACTGTTCCGATTCCAAATATTTGATGCTTAATGCCATCACCCTCGTTTAACTCCGGCACATATCTAAGCTCTTCATTCTTTAAATCATCATGTTGCACTTCGTCAAAATCATAAGTTGATTTTTGCTGGATATCTTGCAAAAAGCTATTTTCGATTGTTGACTCAGCTTCAATTTCTGACAAAAATCGTGAAGCTGGATTATGTTGAAACCCTCCATAAAGCATTCTAGCGCTGGCATGAAGTAAATACAGCTCTTCGCGGGCCCTCGTCATTCCGACATAGCACAATCTTCGTTCTTCTTCCATTTCGTGTTGATCAAATAACGATCTAGAGTGCGGAAAAATCGTCTCTTCCATGCCTGCCATAAAAACAACTGGGAACTCTAGCCCCTTAGCGCTATGTAATGTCATCAACGTGACCGCATCGCCACCAACATCAGACTGGTCAATATCACTAACTAAGCCAACTTCTTCTAAAAATCCATCTAGGCCAAGATCTTGATATTGTTCCGCCACCGACAACAGCTCTTTAACATTTTCCTTTCGTGAGTCACCTTGAGCGGTGCCATCATCAAGATAATCCACGTATCCTATGCGTCGAATAAAACTATCGATAATCGTAGCTACTGAGTTATTTTCAATCTGTGATCTAAAGTCGACAATTATTGAGGATAGTTCGTTAAAACCCGCTCTCGCTTTTGGGGTAATTAATTTGCAATTGTCTACATTTGTTAGAGCTTCAAACAACAAATATCCGTTATCTTGTTTCCACATCAAAAAACTCTGCAAAGATTTAGCACCTATTCCTCTTGTCGGAATATTAACAATACGCTCAAAACTAGCAATATCCTCGGGTTGATAAATTAACCTCAAATAGGCTAACAGGTCTTTGATCTCTTTTCGGTCATAAAATCTCACTCCTCCAACAATCTTGTAAGGAACCCCGTACTGCACAAAAATTTCTTCTAAAGATCTACTCTGGGCATTCGTTCTGTATAAAACGGCAAAGTCTTTATAAGATCTAGCCTTAATATCAAAAGCTGTTTTTATACGTCGGACTATTGCTTCTCCTTCAGCCCTCTCATTTGCTACTTGAATAATCTGGATCGGCGATCCATCGCCTGATGCAGTCCAAAGCTTTTTGTCTGAACGATGTTTATTTTTGGTGATTACGGCGTGTGCACCATCTAAGATTTTTTTGGTACTTCTATAGTTCTGTTCGAGCTTTATTATGGTAGCGTTCGGATTATCCCTTTCAAAGTTCAGGATATTTTTATAATCTGCACCTCTCCAGCTGTATATTGACTGCCAGTCATCTCCGACTACAGCGACATTATTATGTTGTCCAGTCAGCAATTTTATTAACTTATACTGAGCAGAGTTTGTGTCTTGGTATTCATCGATCATAATGTAATTAAACTGCTCTTGCCATTTTTTTCTAGCCACTTCACTTTTATCAAGCATTTCGACGGTTCGTGAAATCAAATCGTCGAAATCTAACCCATTAGCTTCTTTTAGTGCTCTTTGATACAAAGGATAAACCTTTGCACTTGCAAGCTGTAGCTGACCAGAGGCCACAGCCTGGAAATCGCTCGGAGTGACTAGTTCATTTTTTGCATTACTAATGATGCTTGCGATTATTTTTGGTGAGTTCGATTTTTCATCAATGTGCAGTTCTTTTAGGATCTTCTTTATAGAATTAATTCTGTCTGCTTCGTCAAAAATAACAAAATTATGTGGCACACCAATGTGTTCACCGCTGACACGCAAAATGCGGACACAAATCGAATGGAACGTACCACAATATGGCATAAATGAACGGTCATCTGGATTCTGACCAAGCAAAGTTGCTGTTCGTTCGCGCATTTCACGAGATGCTTTGTTTGTAAATGTAACTGCCAAAATGTTATACGGCGTCGCATAATTATTGGCGATTAGATATGCTATTCGATGAGTTAAGGTCTTAGTTTTTCCAGAACCGGCACCCGCCAAAATCAATAATGGACCGTCGATTGTTTCGACAGCTCTTTTTTGTTCATCATTTAATCCCTCAAGTAAATTTTTAGTCACTTAGATTATTTTATCATCTGGAAGGCAACTTTATAGAACAATAATAAAAAGTAACGCTAAGATTCCTACTAATACAACACCACCAATAATCACACCTATAATCATAGGAGTTGAAGATTTTGACTTGATCGGCAAATAGTATTTTTTTTCGTTTATTAAACGTTCGATCTCTTCAGACCGTTCATCAACTACTGGTTGCTGATTTTCTATTACACCATCAGGTAATTCTTCTTCTTTGACTTCCTTGGGTTGAGATTCGTCTTTAAGTTGAGTTTCGTCTTTTTTCAAAGACTCTTTGGTTATTGTAGGTTCTAATACTAGACTTTTTTTTGATAATTCTGGCTTATCATCCTTCTTATCTTCATCACGCATCATTGGATCTTTAGAGAGTTGTTGATTATTGACTAGTGCAGGTTTTGACGTATGGCTCACTGGCAACAGCCCAGGTTTTGTAGCGTCTAGATGTTTTTGGTCATCATCAGACATCTTCGCCTCTTTCATGTTGCATTTTATAGGCTGACTCAACAATCCCAGAAAACTTATGATAATTTATGCTTGCTCCGCCAACAAGAACACCATCACACCCAGTAATCTCTAAATATCCACGTGCTATTTGATCATCAACACTACCGCCATACAACACCCTGACATTCTGTGAGGCTCGTTTTCCGTACAGATTATTTATTTGATTACGAATGCCGTCCATCGCCTCTTTTACTTGAGTTGGTTTAGCAAGCTCACCCCCAAAAGTACTAATCGCCCAAACTGGTTCATATGCAATAACCATATTACCTACCTCATGCGCAGTTAAACCACTCACAGCAGTTGCGACCTGGTCATGAAGCACTCTTTGTGTTTCGCCTGCTCGTCGCTGAGTTTTTGTTTCTCCAACACAAAGTATCGGCGTAATCTCATTCCTAACACATGCCGATACTTTATCACGCACAATAGCGTCAGATTCGTTAAAGTACTGTCGTCTTTCAGAGTGCCCAATAATCGCATAGTGAACAAGATCACGTAACATTGTGAACGAAACCTCACCTGTGTACGCTCCCTCGTCTTTGTAATAGGCATTTTGAGCACATAGCCTAAACTTGCGTCGATCAATTTGTAGGCTAAGCGGTTGAAGCACCAATACATTCGGTGCCAATACGACCTCTAGGTTGCGATATATTCTTATCCTCTCGTGTAACCGATGTGCCAACAAGCTAGCTTGAGCAGTATTAAGGTGCATCTTCCAGTTTCCAACAATTAATTTACGACGCGACATAGGTTTATTGTACCTCACTTATCTTTCAGAGCCTCGACGCCTGGCAACTTTTTCCCGGCAAGCAAATCCAGGCTTGCTCCACCACCCGTCGAAACATGATTAAAATACTTCACCATTCCACGCTCTTGTATATATCCAGCTGTATCACCACCCCCAATCAAACTGTAGGGACGGTGCCCAAATTCTCCAACTAAAGCCTCAATCATCAACTCCGTTCCATGTGCAAAAGGCCCAACCGGCCCATCGACACTGGGAGTTTCGGTGATACCCATGGTACCATTCCAAACTACGGTATTTACCAGTTGCATACAACCTGCTATAAATGCCCCAGAAAATGGACCTATATCTACAATAATATCTTCCTTATTTAGTTGAAAAGCTGAACGTGGAGGTCGCTTTGGATAATTTTCTAGTGTTGCAATCAAGTGAGCATCCCAATCCACAATTCTTGTTTTAGCAAATTTATCTACTTTACTTACAACAACACTATCTTGAGGAAGATAGAAAATAAATTTTCGCTTTTTGGCTTCGAGTTCTGCTAAACGCATAATCTCTTTGGCCATCGGGACATCATCAGTATCAGATAAGCTTTTGGCAATATCAATCCCTTTAGCCTTCATAAAGGTATTAGCCATTGCTCCACCAATCACTAAAACATCGGCAAGTTTTATGAACTTTTTGAGGATTTCTATCTTATCGGAAATCTTCGCGCCACCCACAATTGCCATTAATGGATGTCGTGGATTGTCGATAATATCTCTAATTGTTGATACCTCTTTTTCTAGCAACAAGCCAGCAACACTAGGCAAGTATTTTGTCACCCCTTCTGTTGATGCATGAGCACGATGCACTATACCAAAACCATCTTCAACAAAAATATCAGCTAAGCTTGCCAGCTCTTTGGCAAACTTCTTGTCGTTTTCTTCTTCTTCAGGATTAAACCTAAGGTTTTCCAGTATCAGTACCTGTCCATCTTTAAGCTTATTGACCGCCTTTTTAGCAACATCTCCAACTGTTATTGGAGTAAAGTACACTTTTTTGCCAAGTAATTTTTCTAGTCTTTTAGCTACGGGTTGTAGTGAATATTTAAGATCTCTTCGTCCGTCTGGACGACCCAAATGAGCACATATTACAACCCTACATTTTTTATCAATAAGATACTTAATGGTAGGTAGTGACTGCTGAATCCTATAATCGTCAGTAATTTTGCCGTCCTTAGATAACGGAACATTATAATCTGCCCGGAGTAATATAGTTTTACCCGATAGTTTTATGTCTTTTATTGTCTTTTTAGTAAAACTCAAAAGATTACCCACCTTAACTGTAATTATTGTAGCAGAATTATGCTTATACTACACGAACTTTTATTGTATCTGTAGTGCCTACAACTCCAGGATGTTTTCCTGATGCCGAAACAACAATATCCCCACTACTCAATACCTTATTTTTATGTAACCATCTGGTGATTTTGGTAGCTGCAAATTGATCAACTGGACGCAGATAACTCTTTACTCCGTAAACGATTGAGAGTTGCCTTGAAGTATGAATATCAGAGGTTACGGCAATAATAGGAATCTCCGGGCGCAATGACGCAATTTGAATTGCTGTTTCGCCTGATTTTGTTTCAGCAATAATAGCTCTTGCTCCAACATCACCTGCTAATTTAATAATTGCGTTGCTGATTGCACTTTGTCTTGTGTGTTCTTCGTATGCTGGAAATTGTGCGCGAACAACAGAATTTTGCTGTGTGTATATAATAACCCTCTTCATTACTTTAACAGCTTCAACCGGGTACTTTCCACTAGCTGTTTCATCACTCAACATAACCGCATCCGCTCCAACAATAACCGCTGTAGCAACATCTGATACTTCAGCACGTGTTGGCTCTGGGGTTTCTGTCATACTGGCCAGCATTTGAGTAGCTACTATCGTAGGCTTGCGGTGACGCAAACCTAGCCCAATGATATTGCGTTGATCAATCGGAACAGATTCAGGCAAGGTTTCAATTGCCAAATCGCCTCTCGCGATCATCACAGCATCCGCTTCTTCAATAATTGATTCGATATTTTCAATCGATGCCCTGGTTTCAATCTTGGCAATAATTTTTGCCCGACTCCCGAGATTTTTGAGCATTTTTCGCAAAGTGGCAACATCGTTGGCAGATTGCACAAAACTCAGCGCAACATAATCAAAATCTTGAGTAGAGCCAAAAGCAATATCCTTCTTGTCTTTTGCCGTAATGATATCTCCAGCAAAGTCTGTGTCTGGTAAATTTATGCCCTTCCGCTTAATAAGAATACCATCATTTAAAACCCTAGCATGCACTACCCCATCAGTAATACTCACAACTTTTGCTTGAACTTTTCCGTCATACAAATAAAGTCGTTCTCCACGCTTTACTTTTTTACTCAAGTCATACTGCGTAGGGATCATTCCTGACCTGGCATAATCTGCTTTGTACTTAAACTGCAGGCTTTGCCCAGATCTAACATTAATAATCCCCTCAAAATCACCAAGGCGTATTTTTGGACCCTGCAGGTCTTGAATGATTGCAACTGGTTTGCCATATGCCTTACTGGCTTTACGAATCCACTCAATCTGTTGAATTCTTTCTTCTGGAGTACCGTGACTAAAATTTAATCTCAGTCCGTTTGCTCCAGCAACAACCATTTCGTAAACAGATTGGTAGTCGTTGCATGCTGGCCCTACGGTAGCAATAATCTTCGTACTCTTGAACTGTTCTAATGTTACTAGTGGTGCTTTTGTTGTTGTCATAGATCATTAAAAGTTTAGAAAAACCACAAATTAATAATTAGCAGTTGTGCCAAACTTAATAACCATATTATATATGAAAATCCTTATGCTTGCCTATTATTTCAAATAGAAACTCTTAATTTTACTAATAACTAAAACTTGGTTGTTATCGTATTTTAAAGCAAAAAGTTTAATTATTATTCATTAACTAGTTGGCACTAACGCTTGTGATTTTGAATTCTTTACCAGATTTTGTAATGTTAAGAACTGCGACTTTGGTGGTTTTTCCGTCCTTATCGATGTACTCTTGAGTAATCATATAAGAAGCTCCATTTTTATAAATGCTAGTTATGCCGGGTTCAAGATTCCTATCGTTTAAGATTACAACCTGTTTATTGAATTCTTCTTGTGTGTTTATTTTCTGGTAGTTGTCTGATGTCATTTTATAGGCTTGATCGTTCTTTTGTGAAAATAACTTATACATAAATTCGTTACCTAACGTAGACACCTTGTTTTGTTCTTTTTGCTCTGATTTGTTATTTGCGTACCAACCACCAGCAAACCCACCAGCTAATGCTAGAATTCCGACTATTATTGATATTATTATTGTTTTTTTCATAAATTATTCTCCTATCTTCTTATTAAATTATGAAAGTAGTCGCGAATATCTTCTTTTGAAAATACGCCCCCGTAGATATTCTTGTCTTGATAACGCTTTAATGTTTCATACTTCTCGGGATCCCACATTGATTTTATACTATTAGTATTATTCATCTTATGATATTCCTTGAATTCAGCCCTTATGGCTTGAGCTTGTTTTATGCAATCTGACTTAGTAAGATAATACTCTTTGTGATCAGGGGTCACCCATACGTATGGATAACCACCATCGTGCGGATTTTGGAAATCATTATAAGCCATTATTCCGCAAAATCCAATTTCAACAAATTGCTTTTCATCTGTATAACGACCCGCTTGCAAAAGTGCGTTTGCACCCTCTCGCTCTCGCTCTTGTTTCTTCACCATCTCAGCAACAGCATTATTCATCACTACCTTTCTATAAAAGAGATCGTTACACCTATCCTGAAGTTCTTTAGGTTTATTGCTTTTGGCACACTCTCTGTCAAGATCAGCATCACTATACTTGGCAATTTGCTCAGCCCGAGACTTGTTCCGTGCATATGTTAAATACCATGTATGACAATTTATATCATAATTTTTCTTCTCGTTATTAACTCCATTAAGGTAAAACATTAGTCCTTTGTCTAAACTATCTGCGGTTGGGCAAGGAGATATATTCTTATTCTGGGCAAAGGTCATGTATTTTTTGTGACAATCCATACTGTAGTTCTTTTTTTCTTTATTAACTCCATTGATATATGCAGTTAGTCCATCATCCATGTTCGGGCTTTCTGGGCAAGGGTCAATTGGCTTATCTCCTGTTACTGTTGGCGCAACTTGGCCTGCGATTGTAACTATTGGCGCTACCGCACCAGGAGCGCCCGGTGTCGTAGTAGCCGAAGAACCACTACCGACACTTGATGAGCCTCCTCCAACAGAAGGTGTTGTAGTTGACGAACTTGCTCGCGCCTTCAATGCATCATTCCACTTCTTCTGGCACTCTTCAGAAAACTGGCCAGGGAATGGTGCTTTTCTGTATGTTTCAATATCTTTCGGGCAGTCTTTTGTGGCAGGTATTACATCTTCTTTTATGGCTTGTTCTAGATTTTCTGCGGCTTTCTTGCAAATATCTTTTGTAAAGTTTTCTGGCTTTGAACAATCACCTGGATTTGTTTGATTTGGGACAGAATATCCAGGAGGATAAGCGTAAAAGGCAATCGATGGCATGGTTCCATCCATTTTCCAACCATTTGGATCATTGGCGCCATCTGCTACAAATTTGTCAGCTTGAGCTTTGTCGGTCGTAAAGAATGATTTAGTGCCCGAACCACCAGCCGTTAAACGATAGACTGGAACAGTCCCTGATACTTTATTCTCCCATGCATAAAAGGCTACTCCTTCATATTGCAAGGCTCCATACTTTGCTTCTTTGTCTCTCTTTTGAGCATCTGTAACCCACTCGTGCCACCCATATTGAGTATTTACAACCCTATGCACTGGAACAGCACCGTTGTAGGCCGAACTTGGAGCCCTAAATGATGCACCTAAATACCAACCCCAACCACTATTGCCTAACGTCTCTGCTTCCGGTCCAACACTTAAAATTGTATCGGTACCACCGGCAGTTTGATTTACGTCACAAATGTCCACATTATCTTGTTTTTGGCAATTTAATGTATGTGCTTTAGCAAACACCAAATATCCTGCCCCTACTAGAGCAATCAATACTGCTATTACTCCAAACTGTATTTTTCGAGATTTCAAGTTAGTTTTTTTGAGTATTTTGAAATTCTTTTGTGATTTAGGCTTACTTTTATTGATTTTTTTATTTTTCATATTACTCTCAGTAAACATTAGCGCTTACTGTTTGTCAACTTTTTTTACAATTTGAGATCTTTGTACATCACTTGTGTTTCGCCCCCTCTGTTGTGGGCAATAAATTGTCCTTCTGGTGAAATTATATAGCTTTCTCCGCTTCGGCTTGCTTGAGTAAAATATCTATTATTTGCTACTGCTTGGTAGCGTGCCATGTTCCTGCCAAAAACATCAAAACGACTATTCTGTTTTAGAAAGGATAGTGAAGCGGAATTGGTTAGTATCTCTGCACCTCCTAGAACTAATCGCTTATATTCGGTTGATGAGATTACTCCACTACAGGCTAATGCTCCGACTGTTATGTTGCCTCCGTTAATTGGCATGATTTGCTTTTTGCCGGGCTTTATTTGTTGAACATACTTGAAGTTTTCGATATTTTTATTCTGACCAAGTAATTTAAATGCGCCAATTAGGCTATATGGCAAGTATTCTCCCGCTGGTATTAAAAAAGTTTTGTCTTGTTGGCTGATGATTTGTTTGTTTGAGTCAAACGCGATCAAGCGATTTACTGCATCAGGCGAACGACCAACATCAATAGTAGTAACAGCAATACCATTTTTGCTAAGTTTCGTTGTTAATTCGCTGACTTTGTGACTCTCTAAAGCTTCTGAATACTCAGGTAGTACCAACAAATCAATATCTTCCGGGATTTTAGAATAATCTTGCCAATTAGCCATGGTATCTGCCTCATTCAGGTGTACTATGGCTACCTTCATTTTCTTAGATGAATGTGGTTTATTCCCTGGTATTTTATATCCCAAGTAAACGCTCACACCAATAATAAGAATCAAGACTATCGAATACTTATATCTCCTGGTGAATGCCGAGTAAATTGCCAAGCATAACAACGAGCTCAACAAACTTAACCCAATAAGTCCAACAAATCGTGACGCAAATACTAGTGGCGTACCACTTGCCGAGACAGCCAAGGAACCTGCAAAAAAGTTTGGCGCCAAACTTCCGCCATTTCCATAACTAATAACTGCAAATAAGTAACTCTTCACTATCTCCGCTAACGGCACTAAGAGGACAAATATGAGTAGCCTGTTTTTGTGTTTTGAATATTTTGCCATAAACCAACCCAGCAACAACCCACCTATGGATGTAAATGTGCAAACTAATAGCCAACTGATAATTTGGGCAACCACTTTAAACCAACCGTGCAAACTAACGTTCCAGTTCTGTGCTTCGGCCTGCATTAACCAACAGTAAGCAAACCCAGATACTATAAAAGTACCGAGGTAAAAATCTATGAGGATTTGTTTTTTTGTAAACAATTTTAGGTTATCTGCATAATATAGCCACCCAATAAAACTCAAAAAGGTCAGCCACTCTAGGCCAAAAACAATGAAACTAAGCCCTATAAGAACAGAGCAAACATAAAAAATGATCCGCACTTTTGTTGAATGTGATACGTTATCTATTGTACCTAGAAAGTGTTTTTTCTTATGCTTCACTCGTGAATAATAACATATCAGTAAACTTACTTGTTAAATGCCTGCACTTTTGCAGAACTAGCACCACAAAGTAGAAACCATGTTAGAATGAGATACAGAACTTTGGTGACATCTCAGAATAAAATAACATATCACAGCATACTTGAAACAAGCATCTTATAAATACTAGCTATGGCCGAACTCAGTAGCTCGTTTCACTAATGCGAAATAACCAATATAAAAACCCCAGCTATACTGGGGCGCTTAGATTGGTGAACTCTTGGGGAGAAACCTGGAAAACTTTTGAGGACATTGATGCGCAACTAGTTGAACTGGGGATTGATAAAATTTGCCAGGATGACTAGGTGTTATAATGATAGTAAATTATGAGTGACTATCAGATTACCGAAACAGATATCGACGGAATGATGCGCTACCTTGAGGTGTACCATCCAGATCGAGCAAATCGCGATTATGCCCGAGCGTTGTTGGAATATACGAAATCAGCACTCCACGAAATAGCTCAAGACAACCCCGACGACATCGAGGCTATATTTGAAGCTTACGAACAGTCCCTGAAGGCCGATAACTGACTAGAACGGTAGAACGTCAGACGACTTCACGCCAAGCGCCTTGACAATCTTCTCAAGCATTTTGAGCGACGGAACTGCCTCACCACGCTCCAGCTTGGCGTAATAGTTTGTATTGGTGCCGGCACGCTTGGCAACTTCAGCCTGAGTCAACCCCTTACGCTGACGCGCTTGTTGAAGTTTTTTACCAATAGATTTATTCATTGAGTTATATTATAGAACAGATTATCATTGGGGGACATTTTGAAATAACAAACTTCAGGTCTTTAGCTTGTTGATCGAGGTATTCAAGTCCCAATATTTGGCCAAATTATTGAAAAGATATTCTGCCAAAAAACTATCGCGCTGACCCGTTTCTGCAATCAGAGCCTCAACAATTACTAACGCTGCAGAAATTTGCTTAAGCTTTGTTGTCGTAGTGGTCTTAGGTGAGAAGAAATGATGTATGATATTGTTTCGATTTTTGATAAACAAATCTAAGTAATTTAGATATATTGTATACTTTTTATTCTCACCGACTTCCTTGTATCTAAATTGACTAAGCCAATAATGTTTACCGCCTAGGGTAAGGTCGGCAAAACCTTGAGTTTTACCGTTTTTATTAAATTTTTTGGCTGTAGTATTTGATATGTCAGCCATCCGTACTATTGGATTCTGCTTACTGCTTGTTATAGCCAGTCTGTCATAAAGATCGTTGAGTGCCCATTCAAACCATTGAGTTTCTATGTGCAATAACGATATATTCTTAGTCAGGTCATCCAAATTAGACTTAACAATGCTCGATTTAAGCCGAAGATATAGCGCCTCATTCTCATCAGCTAAACGCCATTTTTTGTCTAGCTTAGACTCTGGTTGCGATGGGTAATACGACAAGTCCAGACGGCCCGGGTCTATCATTTTGTGTCTTTGATTATGGCGATTTCTTCGGGGGTGAGGTTGTAGAGTTGGTAGACTAGTTGGTCTAACTGGGTGTCTTGCTCTGGAGTGGAGTGGCCAGCGGTGGTGATATCTTCTACTATTTTTTCTATTTCAGAAACTATAGCTAGATTGGACTCGCTTTGTTTAGGAACTGGTATTCGGATAATAAATTGATAAATATATCTTAGTCCTGTACCTAAATCAGAGGCTATTTTAGGATAATACCAATTAGTAAGTTTAGAGTTTAGAATTGCTAATAGATAAGCCATGTTAGCACCAGTAAGTATGTAGCCTGTATTATTTACGTATAGTTTTTGACTAGCCCATGTAAAACTTGACTCTGTAGATATGTCGGACCAAGCTATTTTCTCTTTTTCGAATTCATCGTAATAATCACAGGCGCGTAGATTCCACCAGTTCTTGCCCTGGTCATCACGAGTAAATACACCTTTGCCTTTTACCTTTAATTCGCCTGATTCTATTTTGTCGCCAACTGACTTTAAATAATTGTATATCGCAGGGTATTTTGACTGGATGTCGGTATCGTAGCCTGTCGCGAGTATATATAGATTCTGAAAGTCATATGAATAGCGTTTGATATCGCGGCCGCGCAGTAATGGCTTGATGATGTCAGCGCTATTTGGGTCTTCGGCGATGAGCCTTGCTTTGGTTTGTTCGTCGATGATGAAGGCTTCGTTGCATCCAGTTAATACACCACGATATATCTTGATATCCCAGTTTTTGAGTGGCGTGCCGACGGATTCTATCTTAGTCTTGAGAGCCAGCTCAGCGCTATCGCCGATGAACCAAGTGTCACTTGTGAGGTTAGGCAGTAGGGTGCTGTGGGTGTCAAAATACTCTTTAACAGAACTACCCTTTTGGTAATCGTTTTTGAAGTGAGAGGCTGTGAGCTGATGCTGGTTGATGGTGTTTTGAATCAGTAAGATATTGGTATCCACCGTGGCACTCTCAAACACTTTGAAGCCACCGAAATCTATCAGGCTTATTGGGTTTTTGCTAGCGAAGTAGTCACGGGTTTTGTCGCCGTAGCCGGCGCGCATCCATTTGTTGCTGGTGATGTAGCATAGAAGGCCAGAACCAGCTTTTGTCAGCTCTAGCCCTCTTTCGTAGAAAAGGCTATAGATATCGCCAGTGCGTGCAAAAGTCTTGTAATCTTCATCCTTATATAGATTAGCTAGCTCACCACCATTTTTCTGTAGCTGGATGTAAGGTGGATTGCCGATTACAATATCGAATTTTGTAATACCAAACATCCACTCTGAATCAAAATAATTGGCTACAATTCCAGACTGGTACGGGTTCCACCCGACGATAGTTTGAAGATTTTTAGCGAGATCTGGAGAAGTAGATTTGTTCAGTTCATTTTTGATCTTGCTTCGCAACATCTTGGCTTGATTACGCAAAGATGTTTCTTCGAGCGTTATGATCTTAAGTTGTGTTGCTTCGTCTTCTCCAAAAAGCCGACTCTGTGAATGTTCGGAGAATATAGATTCCATTGAATTCAATTTAGACTTTACTTCATTAAGCTCAGCTTGCCATTTCGCAAGATTTGCTTGGTTTACTCCCTCCACACCAGCCGTTGCAAGAATTATTTCATCACAGAGTTGCTTGTCTTCCTGCTGTAAGCTCCTTTTTTCTTGGTAAGACTTCGTCCTGAAGTATCGCGAGGTTCTGAGTTCGAACAATCTTGCCTCTAGTTCTTTTAGATTGTCATCTTCTTGCAAGAGTAAATTTTTCTCGGTATCTTTGAGGCCGATAAGTGAATTGGCTGCAACAAATTTAAACTCAAGATTCGGAAGTGGTTCTATGCCACGATTTGTGGAAATATCGTCAGTGACGTTTTCTTCGATGACTAAAGTTAAGAAGCAACGTAATCTCGATATTTCTGTAGCAATAGGCTGTATATCTACGCCAAAAATAGACTTACGTATTACTCCAAGCTTGCGAATGTAGTCATAGTTTTGGCTTTCAATAAATTGTCGGAATTCGGGTGTTGCATCTACCCCAATTTGATGCCGGAGCCAAATCTTTGCATCTGGATCTGCCTGTTGCAACACATATACTACCTTCTGTAGTATTCCTATCGGGAATGCGCCGGACCCACAGGCAGGGTCAAGAATAGTGAGATCCGCTAACGCATCCACAACCCTTTCTCTTTCGGTGTCCTCTAATGGTTGCAACAAGTCATCGTCCTGTTCCCAAGTAATAAGAGCTTTGAGCTTTGCCTCTTCGATGCTCGTTTTGTTCTTCAGAAATTCAAGCAGAGAACTATCTACCATATAATCCACAATTTCGCGCGGAGTGTAGAAGCTACCAGTGCTTTTGCGGGCTGACTCACCGGTTTCTGGATTTATCTCAGCAAGTAAGTTCTCAAATATACGCCCGAGCATTTCTGGATCGATAGACAAGTCTACATCGTAACTGGTGTTTTCATCTACTGTGAAGTTATATTGCTCAAGGACTTCGAATAGTTCCTTGAACCAAGCGTCGGGTATGTGAGTGAGGCCAGGTGTGCCGGCGCCGTTGAATGATTTCTGATTATAAAAATCGCTGTACTGAGGGCTAAATAGACCACCGTTTAAGTACGGTACGGTACTAAACGGCTCCTCGCGCAGACTCTCGTGACGATGTTCAACACGTTTATTTAAAAGCTCAAAGAATAGTGGCTCTAATATGCTGTGATAGTAGTCTTCATTTTGGGCCAAAGCATCCGATGATAGCAATTCATTTGGAATGATTGGCACACCTGCATCGCTCTTCTTCTCCTTTAAAAACCAACTGAAGATGATACGCCCGATGAGGCGAACAGCAAATTCTTGGTGTTCTACATTTTGGCTTATTATGCCATTGATTTTTAGAAGACCAGGATATTTTTTGGTTTTGCTACGCTCTCCACCAACAAGCTTTGTGAATAGATCGGCAATGAGTTCGTAGAACTGCTTATTGACTACCTCTACAGAGAAGCGTTCTTGTAGCTCATTCAGATTTTTTACTGAACCTTTTTTGATTAAAGATTCATAAGGCGTGCGAGTCTTGGCATTGAGGCCTAGGAAAAACGAATATCTTCGTGGATTGCTAGATTCTGTAATGACTTTGCCTTTTTCATCCAACTTTATCGTGGTTGTCAGTAACGATAGCCTCCAGTTATCTGTACCGTCAGTAAATACTATTAACGCATTGGCGATTGCATGGTCGCGCAAAATTTTGAAAGCTTCTTTGGTAATTGCAATACGCTTGCCCTGGCTCTCCGGACTCAAATTAATTTCAATCGTTGCCAACTCGCCATCTATTGAGGTGCCCAGGATTCTGGCTGATTCAAAAAGTGAGTTTTCAGCCAAAGAAATTGATGCCTCATCATATATAAAGCTAGGTAGAAACTCATTAACAAAGTTTATAAAATCTGTATGGTTGTATGCATTTTCTAAAAAGATTTTTTGGTTCATCATTTGCGTAGATCCTCGGTGAACATAATTATTTCGGTGGCCCTATCGATTCCATCTGCTCTGTCTCTGATGTTATCTAGGTAATGAATGCTGAATTTATCTTTTAGAGCTTCCACCGCTTCAGTTTGGTCGGTTAGGTTAAGCTGACGTATAAACTTCATTTCACCGTCTGATAGGTCGTCGTAGTTCTTAATAATGTCGTGCAGATCACTCAAAAAGTCTTTTTCGGGGATATAGTTATCTCGCAAGAAGCGAACCTTGGTGAGTGCCTCAGCGCGTGTCCCTTTGACAACTGGAGCGGGTTTAGTAGTCATTATTTGGTCATGCAGTAACTTGAACTTTTTATCTAGACTTGCGTCTCCTTCGCTAGATGTTTCGCTTGGATCTGCGCTAAAGATCGGTAGGGCAACTTCAGGAGGCACAATACTGGCTTCGATGTCGTATACATTAGCCGTAGCAAATAATAAGCCATTACCTCTTTTAGCAAAGGATACAGCGCTGTTTTCTTTTTGGTTGTTGCGCACAATCCGTGTACGCTCCGGGATTTTCATTACTTCGTCTATAAGGGCTTGATTGTGTTTGACGCTATCGTAGATGTTGCGATATTTATTATCCCAAGACTCTTCATTTTGCTCATCGTCAGCTTCTTTGTATTGCCGTTTGAAGTAACTTCTTAGATCTTCGTCGTCGGTTAATGTTTTTGTATCACTACCAACGATAGTATTAATAAGAAGCATTTTAAGGGTGGCTATACCACGAACATTGACAACTTCATCACCAATAGCAGTTGGGAAGCAATTGTAGATATAAATTTGATCAAAGACCTTTTTGTTGATGCGATTAATACGACCAATACGCTGAACCACTCGCGTTGGGTTATACGGGATATCGTAGTTGATAACAATTCCGGCCCGGTGCAAGTTGAAGCCTTCACTTAATGCATCTGTCGCTACAATTATGTCGTAATCGTTTTCCTGACGTTCCGCTGGGTACGATGCGTCAAAGTTAGCTGATACTGTTTGTTTATCTTTTGCGCTAGATCCACCATAGTAGAAGAGTGTTCTCTCGAAACCACTATTGATTAAAGATTTATATACATACTGTGCGGTGTCTGAATACATAGAGAATATAACGATTTTTCGGTTAGGATTTTCTGCGAGCATCTGCTGTATCTTTTCGCGAACCTCTTCTAACTTTGGATCATGGCCAATGTCATCATCGATAAACCAGTCACCATAAATTTGTTCCAACAGTTTTATATCTTGTTTCACGTCTTCAATAAAACTTGGCTGAAAGTAACTCTTTGGAATCGGCACGGCGATCTTTTTAATGCGATTTATAGCTTCTTCAGATAAATCGTCAATGCCAGCGTCAATCTGTGCCATAATTTCTTCAATACTTTCGTCCTCAGGATCGACTAATTCACCTTTTTTAAGAATAGGCACCATACCCTTGGCTTCCCACCACTTAACGATCATTTCGTTTGAGTGATGTATCTTTGTGAGTGTAGATTTGAAGGCGTATTTAGAACTTTCAAATCGTTGCACAAGCAGACTTTTCATAAATGAAGCCAAGTTACGTTGAGGAGTTGCTAGATCACTAACATCGAAGAAATGTCCGTATTTTTCTTTAAAGGCGTCTTCCATATCAGATTTCATGTAGGTTGACGGCATATAACGAGCGCCTATAAAACCATGTTCTTCTTTTTCACGAACTATACTAACCAGTGTATCGATATACTTCTGCTTTAGGTCACCGAGTTCGTATTCTATGAGTTCCGGACCGACTACTTCAGGGAACTCGATATTTTGCGCTTTTAGATCGTCGGCATATTCCTTGATTTGCCTTAGATCAATACGGGAACGACGTATAACAACCGGTTCGATTATGCGACGCAACTCAGACCCCAAATCACTTAGCTGATTCTTGATGTCTATAGTCATATGCTTTTTGCCAATACGTTCTAGCCGTTGATATTCAGTTATCAGCCCTCTAAATCGTACACTTAAGTTGTCTACGGTATTTAACGTAGACTTGCTTGGGGTCTGGAATAATTTAATCATGGCAAATAAATCTTGTGGTCGATTGTTATACGGTGTTGCAGTTAGTAACACAACTTTGTTTTCAACGTGTGATCTCGTAAGTTGATGAAGCCAAACATAATCTTGGGTAGTCTCATTTCTGTAACGATGCGCCTCATCTATGATGTAAAGATATGGTGTTTCCGATGTAGCGTGATCGCTGTGAAGTTTTTCTATTTTTCCGCCACTCTCGACAATTGCGCCCGGAATATTAAACTCACTTACATAATCTTGCCACTGGCTCATTAGGTGAGGAGGGGTAATTATAATAGTACGCATGCCAAGATTATGGGCAATTGCAGAGGCGATAATTGACTTACCTAGACCAACCACATCTGCCACAATTACACCATTGTACTTACTGATCCTATCTATTCCGCCCTTAATAGCATCCAATTGATACTTGAGATTAGAGAATCTACCTTCGGTTATAACCGATGGACTTTTAACTTCTTCTAGCTCTTCGTTCTCTGCATACATCTCGTGGAGAATACGCACAAACACTTTATACGGATCAGGTGTAGAATGTAGCCACAGACGATCTTCGATTTGCTTTAAGAAGTCAGAGTTGCTGGTAGATGTTTGGATATCTATGTTTTCGCCGTCATCCCATAATTTTTCGAACAGGCCCTTGTACTTGGTGTGGTGTTCGGAGTCATTGTGGCGCTCATTGATTTCGCCCTGACCTAGTAGTCCTGAATATGTAAAATTCGATGAGCCCATGTAGGTGGCGCCATTATCCAGGACATAGATTTTACCGTGCTGAGGATTCTGTTTCTCTGTCATGCGTATTTCAAGAGATCCGTCTTTTAATTTATCCTCAAAAATGCGCTGCATCTCTTGCGCCTCGGTGTCATCGAATTGATCTGACAAAGCTGATTTATTATAAAGCTCAATAAAACCATCAACATAGTCTTGCTTGCGCCCAGTCTTCGACTTACCGGGAGGTAGCTGAAATGTATCTAGCGACACATTTGGATCCTGCTTGAGCCAGGCAGCGATTTCATCAATCCGCCTTGGATCTATAGCCTTGCCAACAAGTATACGAATTTTGACGTCTTTCAACTCCTTGGCTAGCCTACGAAAGCCAGAAAAATAAAAATATGCGGTTGCAATATCTATACTTTTAGCTTGCTTAAGATCATTCTGAAGCGCCTGCTCCATAGTGTCTGGATTGTTAGTAATTATAGTAGGCGCAGATGAACGAGATACTGGCTGTTTATCGACAACCTGTACCGCTTTAGCAGAAGAGGTATCTATATTGATTTCGTATTCTTCAGCATCAAAATAATCTCTTATTTGACTCATCGTCTCTGGCGTAAGGGATATTTCATCATCAATGACATTTATGAAATCGTAAATATCATTTGTGTACGATTTAACGTCGCCAACGAAGAACATATTTCGCCACTTACGAACTACCGAGCCTTGAATCTTAACGTCATTTTGGAATATCACGCCAGTGGTCAAATGTCTCGGGTTAAATCCCTGTACTGATTCTTGTATCAAATCGATCATCTTGAATCGCTGCCGACCTACCTGTTTGAATGGATTTGAATATGAACCGCCCTTGATGATAACTTCTTCGCTGTTATTCTTAAATAACCATGATCCATTATCAAAATAATCTTCAGATGGTAACATTACAGTTCCGCCGTCTGAATAATTTTTTAGATCTATTAGTAATACTGCGTGCCCCGTCATCAATAGGACGTCTGGAGCCAGGGTGGCATCTGCCTTGCACTCAGGAAATCCTATCAGAACACCGGTTATTTCTTTTTGGTCGAACAACAAAGATAGCTTCTCTGCGAATTCTCTAAAAAATGTGTTCTCAGTACTTTTAGCCGCACGACCTTTATATACCCTTAGTCCCATCTATTTATTTTCTCCGCTCACCATTTCGTCTACTCGAATCGGTAGTAGTCTTTCGTTTTCCATCTGATCAAGAACAAGGCGGGTTAGTTGGTTGTCTATGAAGTTTATGCTGTATTCACGGCCACCTTCTTTTTCAGCCTTTAGATAGCCAGCTTCGCGCATACGCCTGATTTGGTTGGCAATTGCACCAGATGTAACATCTTTATCCCACAAATCAGCAATATCTGACGCTCGGATAGTTTTTTTACGGATAGCTCTCTCTAAGATACTTGTTTCAAGTTTCGTGAGTACACCAGCGGAATTTAAGCGAGATACAGCTGGTAGCAGTAATTTGCTATTAACGAAGTTACTATCAGCTAGACGCAGTGTTTTTTCAGTTTCGTCTTTGATACCACTTAAGAAGTATTCACACCAGCCGAGAAGACCTTTATCCGTGCCCTTATCGGCACGCTCTAGCATGTCATAATATTTCTGGCGATCACCAGCAAAAACCGCTGTAGGATTGAATAAACGCAGTACATTTGGCTCAATATAGCCTTTTTTGCATAGCATGGCATAGGTAAGTAAACGAACAGTACGGCCGTTACCATTGCCAAATGGATGAATCCAGACAAATCGGTGATGCGTGAGAGCGATCTTGAGTAATTCGTCACGGCTATTCGCCTCATCGTTGATATAGTCGAATAGTTCCTCCATTAAATCAGGGATATCGTAGTGACTTGGCAAAACATGGTCTGATCCTGCAATACTGCGTTCACTACTGCGATAGTTACCAGCGTTAGAATCTCCCTCACGGGTAAGACCGTCTACAACAATTCTGTGAAGTTCTAGCGTAAAGCCTTTATCTATCTCAGTATCGGCAATATGCTCATCAATAAAGTCTAAAGCCTGCATGAGATTGATAATCTCTTTCATGCTTTCATCTTTCGCTTGGCTACTTTTATCTTTTTGAACACGTTTTTCTACGAATCCAGCCAGCGTAGTGTGATTGCCCTCTATACGGGCTGATGACAATGCCTCAATAATGTGAAATAAGCTCTTAAGCTGCACGAATACCTGTTGACTCGTAGTGCTAGAGATACTACGACCACGCAAATGCTCTAGCTGAATAATAATATCCGTAAGCTTGGAGTTATAGTTTGGTGCTGGCATCTTAATCATAACTTATATTGTAACACAATATCTCACCTGTAAGACTTATATTATCTAACAAAATTATATAATTAACAGGGGTTGTATCTAACTTAACATTTAAAATACATCTCACTTTTACAGATATGATATTGTACATTTAGATAACATACCAGCTAGTATCCGCTGTAAGCTGCTAGGCGTTTAGTCTTCCTCGTATTCCATTGGCAAGGAGTGGTACACCAGATCTTCATCCAAGTCTACCTCCTGCGGCAGTAGCCAAACCTCTTTCTTGCCACTCAGTAGTCTCTCCTCTGTTGTGGTGTATAGCTCGGAGTCCCATATAAGGTCTGTCGACATCTTAATAATCCGTTTCTCAGTATTTTCGTTGCCAGCCACCAATAATAAATATGGATAGGTATATTCAGCCTCCTCATCGGCGTAGTCTATGTGAGCATTGATACGTTTCCGAATAATCCAGCTCTGTTCACCAGCTGGTATATATTCCATGAAGAAGGACGGTATACCTTCATTATATGACTCTAGCAGTATCCAAGGCAGGGGCTTGATATATTCTTCTGGATCTAGCTGATATTTTGTAATTGTATAGAATGTCTGAGGGTAGTTTCTCTGCACAGCCATACTAAGCTTGGGATAGCGGTAGTATTCATCGATCTGTGATTCAGTAAAGTCTTTGCTTTTGTAATGTATCTGTGTACGACTAAAGCCAGCCTTCTTTAAGTGGCGTATCCCAGCAGGTGCTAAGTAATAGGCGGCTGGTCGTCTGTCTATTCTATAGGTACTATTATACTTCCTTGCTACATAACCCTGATCTACTAATACTGCCAATCTCTCATAAATAGTTGATCTATCTTTTTTCAGTAATGCTGCTAATAGATCACTGGTTAAGAATCGATATTTGTATAAAGCCCGTAATATAGACTCCTGCGATTTACTAATTGTGTACCTAGTCTTCACTTCGACGCGTCTCATGTTTTTTCTCCTATATGTATATATAAAAGAAGAGAATATAAAAGTAAATAGTTAACAGATTAAATAAGTAAATATACCGCACTGTCCTTAGTGGGGATTTTAATAGACAATTTTAAGCATAAAAACTATTGCAACTATCCTTATATAGGTGCTATACTATACCTATGAAGGATAGTTTAAACTAGTACCGGGGGTAAAAAATTATGGCTAGAACAGTAGGGTCAAGCAATAAAGAAATCAAGCTTCCAGAAGTCTTTGAAATGACGCCTGATGAGCGGATCGAGGTACTGGCAATCCTACTCACAGACATAATATGCGAGGAATTATGCAACCAAGACTGAAGCCAAACGCTGTTATTGCTATTCGCGTTAGTACAACTAGGCAAGGTACGGATGGTGACTCCCCCGAGGCACAGCGCGAGCAGCTTCTTCGTTACGCCGAAACACATAATATCCATGTCAAGGAACAGTTTGTCTTTCTGGAGTCTGGCTCAAAAGAAAAGCAGCCAATGCAACAAGCCATCAACTACTGCAAAGACCGAAAGAACAATATTCAGTATTTCATAATCAAATCGATTGACCGGTTCACACGTGGTGGCGGTTCGCCTTATGACCAATTGAAACTACAACTCGAAAAACTCGACATATCTCTGGTGGATATCTATGGCGTGATCAGCTCATAAAAGGTAAACACCCTTGAGCACCTCGGCGTCGAGTATAGCTGGAGTAAATACTCCCCTAGTCAGAAGACTGAGTATCTTGAGGCTGAACGAGCCAAAGATGAGCTGCGCGACATTCTAAGCCGTATGATTGGTGCCGAAGTTCGCTACACACGCCTCGGCTACTGGATGCGTCAAGCACCCTACGGCTATATCAGCGAAAAAGTCGAAACTCGTAACGGCAAGCGAACTATCTTAAAGCCACACCCCAAGGAGGCGCCGCTACTTCGTAAGCTGTTCGAGATACGAGCGCTTGGTGCGTATACAGATACCGAGATATGTGCACAATTAAACGCGCTTGGATTCAAGACCCGTACACGCTACAAACGAAGCAAGCATGATCGTACACGGATTATCTCTAAAACCGGTGGCGATCCTCTCGGTCCGAAAGCGTTATGGAAGATAATTCGTCATCCGATATACGCTGGTATAAATGTAGAGAAGTGGACGGAGGGTAAGCCGGTTAAATGTGCCTTCGAGGGGCTGGTGAGTATTGAGCTTTTCAATCGAGCCAACAAGGGTAAAGTGACCTTGGTAGAAAATGGTGACGATATTGAGTTCTTGACTAAAGATTCAGAACGAGTGATCGTTAATGCCGGAGTGCGCAGCCCGGACTTTCCGTATAAGCGTTTTGTGGGCTGTTCAAAATGTGGTCGACCATTACTCGGCAGTGCATCGCGTGGCAAGAACGGCAAATACTACCCAGCATATCACTGTAGCAATCATGGCCACTACTTTCGAGTGCCAAAAGATGAGCTTGAAGCTACGGTAACTGAGTTTATTAGTCTCATAAAACCCTCTCAGGAGCAAATCACTATGCTTACCGATGCAGTTCTAGCCGAGTGGGAAAAGCGTCAGCAACATACTGAGAAAGTACTTGAAAACTATAATGAGCGTATCGTCGACCTAAAAGCCGAGCTGCGACAAACACTCCAAAGCATGAAGTCACTAACATCGGCGACAGCAATAAAATATATGGAGGAAGATTTAATGCATATCGAAACACAGATACAGCAGCTAGAGTCCGACAAGAAAGCCATAGCAGGTGTAGACATGAGTAAAATAGAACGAATTGTTTCGAGGGTGAAATTCTTTCTGGAAAATATGGACAAATTGATGCTTAAACAGATTGATCCAGTCAAAAAAGCTCAGTTCTTTGGTGTACTTTTTGACCGGATCCCAAGATACTCGGAAATAAATTCTGGAACACCTTCCTTATTGCCACTTGACCTCTGTTTTGAAGCAACAAAAAAGACCCAAGAAAGTCTTGAGTCCCTTGTGGTGAACCTAAAGGGTACTCATTCCGAAATCTTTTATCGTGAACTGGAGGAACTAGCGAATAAACTCACGGTTCAGGAGAATAACAATGTTTAGGTTGCTTCGTAGGACGCCAAAGGCCGTGCTAACAAATACCTCGCTATACAGTGAGCACTCCTTCTATAACGCATTTGTGCGAGATGTGAAAAGAGCACAATCAGTGGTAGTTATTGAAAGCCCGTTCTTGACCGAAAAAAGAGCGCTGTACTTTGCAGGGCTATTTAATCAACTAACCAGAAAAGGTGTGAAGATTCGAGTAAATACCCGAAATCCACGTCACCATGATAAGCTACTAGAGATACAAGCCTGGAAATCCATCCGAATTCTTAGAGATAACGGTGTTAAAGCCTATTTCTTTAATGATATGCGTCACCGCAAGCTTGCAATTATTGACGGGCAGATATTATGGGAGGGCTCACTGAACATTTTGTCGCAAGCACTGAGTCGAGAAGTCATGCGTCGTACCAATTCGACTGAGCTAGCACATCAGATGATTCAGTTTACCAAGATGAATAACAGGTTCTGGTGATATACTAGAGGCTCAAGTATGCATGATGAATACCGTATCAATGAAGAAGACATAGCAAAGATCATAAAGTATCTTGAGTTTGAAGATCCTGATAATGCTAACCGTGAACATGCAATTCAGCTTATTGAGTCAATACAGATAAGCAGTAATGAAATAGCCAGATCAGATGAAGCTTTGGCTGAAGCCATCAGGAAGTACACCCAGAAGAAAAGTTAGAACTAATTTGGAAAGACATCCGATGCTTTAACGCCTAAGACGGTAAATATTTCATACAGTGTTTCGACCGATGCAATAGCAGCCCCCTGTTCCAAGGTTGCGTAGTAATTAGTAGACAATCCTACTTTTTCAGCAATCTCCCGCTGAGTGTAACGCCTTGCCTTGCGAGCTTTTTGCAGATTAGTCCCAATTGCTTTTCTCAGTTTAACTTCGTTCATGTTCCTGTAGACTTATTAAAAATATCGTATACAAACTGTATCATATATTGTGTAGTATATCTAGTTTCGGTCATCAGTTTGGTTACATAATTTTCTATGCCTTGTTACATAAGCATAGTGCAAATGGTTACATGTTTCACGAAATATTTATATAAATAACAGATTAGAATTTGTTTTTTGGTTACATGTAACGGGTGGCCCTGGTTACAAAGCGTATCATTTATCTTTTGATCTGCAGATACTTTATGAACAGAGATGGACTATTGCTATATACGATATATAATAGATACATGCGCAGCTATATCTACATGGATGAAAGCGGAGATTTAGGTTTTGATTTCACTAAATCAAAGACAAGTAAACACTTTGTCGTAAGTTTTGTCTTTACTCACGACAAAAAACCCATAGATAAAATTGTCAAGAAACTATACAAGGGATTTTCCAAGAAGGAACTCAAAGGACATCCTGGTACGTTGCACGCGTATAAGGAAAAGCCAGTGACCCGTATACGTCTTTTGCGTAATTTGGCCGAAAAAGATGTACATATACTGACAATCCGCCTTAATAAGCAGAAAGTTTATACCCGCTTGCAAGACGAAAAGCACGTGCTCTATAACTATGTCGTCAACATACTACTCGATCGTATGATAAGCAAAAAGTTGGTTCCTCTTGATCATGAGATTTGTTTCGTGGCCTCAAAACGGGAAACAAACAGGTTTCTCAATGAGAACTTTGCAGCCTATCTAAAGAAGCAAACAAAAGATAATCACAAACTAGATATTCATATCGATATTAAAACACCTGCACAAGAAAAAGGACTACAGGTCGTTGATTGTGTCGTATGGAGTTTCTTTAGAAAATATGAACACGATGATGCATCATATGCCGAAATACTGAAAGAAAGGGTTGTAGAAGAGAACTCGCTGTTTCCATAGAAATGGAAAACCTCTGTTGCTATTTACGAGGAACCATACGGAGCCCCACAACAGAGGAATTACTACCACTGTTATTCTAGCATAAGCATTGCGCTTATGTCAATACCTGTTTTCGTGGTTCACAGAACTAACTCAGAACAAGCGTAGCTTGTAAGTAGTTAGTTACAGTGTAAAACATTTCTGGTTGGTTTTGTCTTTGTTCCCACTCTTTTAATATATTTGGTAAGTCAGCAAGCGTTAGCTTGCCATATAGTCTTCTGAGAGATCTCTTCAGTACACCCCAGAAGTTCTCAATCATGTTGGTTGGACCAAAGTGTCCGTTACTGTGGTTGCATCTTTCGTGGGAGAAACCGTAGAACTCTAGGTCGTTGTAGCCACTGTGAGCATCTGTCGTAATATGTGAGCCACGGTTCACTGTAGTGCTAAGAAACATTTCTAAACTGTCTTGGGCTCTGTCTGGAATAACCTGGAGACGTACTCGTCTGGTATCTCGCTCAATGGCACCCACGACAATTGTCTGGCTACCAAACTTCTGTCTGCCAAAGAAACTCTCATCTACTTCGACAATACCAGACAGCTGGAGAGTACTGGCTGGAATTTGTTCCCGGAATCTTCTAAACCAGCGTCGGACGGTTGGGTAGCTAACACCTGAGATATCTACAGTAGTACCTGTACTCTTCTGCTTTTGCCAACACCACAGGAGTAGCCAGATACTCTGGAACGGCAGATTAGATTGCCTCAGCCAGGTTACAGACTTCACTGAGTGCTTAGTTCGACAAAGTCTACACCAGGCATAACTAGGTCGAAACAGCAATCTGTTGTTACACGAGGGACAACAAGTAGTTCCGTAGACCATTTTAAATATTTGTTTGTGGCACTGCCACTCTCGTGGCAGTCCTGCTAGACTGTTCATTGGAACAACCCTTTCTTTAGTTAAATAGTTTTGACACTACTTACTTTAGCGGGTTGTTCCTTGTTCGTTCACTAAACCGTTTTTCGTATCCCCTTCAATTACATTTACGTATTGCCTCCTTAGGCCACCTCTGTTACTCTTTATGCAATCAGATTGGAAACTACAGGAGCTGACCATGACTGATAATTCTGGTGGGCAGATAGTTGAAAGACTACAAACCATTTTACCGTGGTTAGGACTCCTTGTTGCATCAATCACTATTCTGGCTTTCGTTATTGGCCTTATCCTCAGACTCTACAATTACTACCGAAAGTACAACCAGGAAGCAGTCTTGCTTGAGCTAACACCACCGGCTTTTAGCAACAAAGCTCCGCTGGCTACCACTCAGCTATTCTCAGTACTGCATGGTCTGCTTAAATCACGCAGTTTCAAGGACGCAATTTTACGCTATGTACAATCATTTTCTCTGGAGATAGTATCAACCAAAGACAAAGGCATTCGGTACCTCATTCGGTCAAGTAAGACAAACGAAGAGCTTATCCGCCAGGCAGTAGCTGCCTACAGTCCCGATGTAAAAGTTCGGGTTGTTAAAGATAGTCGTGAAACCAAAGGATTTACGGCTCTGCAAACCTACAAGCAGACTGAACATTACGCCATGCCACTGGATACCTCAAAGTCACTGCATGAGCACGACCCGGTGGCTTATTTAAGAGCTCGATGACAAAACTAGAAGATAATGAACAAGTTAGCTTGCAACTCGTCGTTACGCCGGCCGTTATCTCTGAAGCCTTTGCGATTGATCGTAAGATACGCCAGGGCTATTGGTCTGGATCAAGCCTTGAGAAAAAGTTTGGCCATAAAAGCATCTTTCGGATTATCTTTGCCATTCTAAAACTACCATTCGTCATTGTCTGGAGTATGATCTATGGTTTTCTCTATCACGATATACCGGCTAGTTCTAAGGCCACTAACAATTTACCGACTAATACACATATACCTCCGGCCGAACAAGAGCTTTTGGACCGAATGCATGACAAGCTCACTCAAGATCTCTTTTACGTCGATATACGGACTCAGATCATAACTACAGACAAAGCTCGAGCTAAATCTAGAGCCCAATCACTGGCGAACTCGATGGCTACCTATGCTACGCCAACTTGGCAAAGACTACGAACTACCGTGGTCTGGATACCATGGCTTGGTGTACGACATCGGATATGGGTGCTAGATCACCGCTTGCCGTCACTGATTCATAGAAATAGTAATGTTTTAAGCTCAACTGAACTAAGCAGCATGTACCATTTTCCTCATAGTTCGTCTGCTCGAACAGAAAACGTCTCAAAGTCACTCAGTAAAACCCTGCCAGCCCCAACTTCACTTAAGAGTGCTAAATATCTTGATGTGACCTTAGGCAAGAACAGTCATCTTGGCAGTGAAACCTTAATAGGCCTCGCCGAAGCTGAACGCGAACGCCATGTTTATATCATCGGCGGAACCGGAAACGGTAAAACCACCATGCTCCAGTACGGTATCGTTCAAGATATTAGGGACGGTAAAGGCCTGGCTGTGATTGACCCACATGGGGATATGGCACTGACGCTACTGAAATATATTCCGAAAGATCGCATTAAAGACGTCATCTACTTTAACCCTGACGATATCGACCATCCACTGGCTATGAACCTGCTAGAAATACCTGACGGACTGACTGGCAGTGCCTTAGAGCGAGAAAAAGATCGAGTCACTGAATCAGTTATCTCGGTACTACGTAAAATTTTCTCTGATGATGACTCGGGTGGCCATAGAATTGAATATGTGCTTAGAAATGCGATTCAAACTGCTCTAACAACTGATAGTCCGACTATTTTTACTATCTTTGAACTGCTCACTAACGATACCTACCGAAAGAAGATAACGAATGCCTTGCCAGCCGGAACCTTAAAGAACTTCTGGCAGAACGAACTTGGCAAGGCTGGTGCCATGCAACGAGTTAAGATGAGCCATGGCGTGACCAGTAAGATTGGACGCTTTGAGTTTTCGCCAAGCACCAAACGAGTTATGGGCCGACCAAAATCAACCATCGACTTTGATGATATCTTGTCTTCGGGCAAGATCCTGATCTGTAACTTTAGTAAGGGGAATCTAGGCGAGGATACTTCGGAACTATTCGGCACTGCGGTGCTGGCTAAGCTTCAATTAGCTGCATTGAGGCGTTCTCGACTTGCTCAAGATGAGCGTGAGCCATTCTACCTCTACGTTGATGAGTTCCAGAACTTTGCGACCATGCCGTTTGTCCAGATGCTATCTGAAGCTCGGAAGTACAAGCTGTTCCTGACTATGGCTGAGCAATCTACAGCCCAACAAGACGAACAAAGACTCGTACAGATAATCCTGGCAAACGTCGGTACAGTTATTAGCTTTAGGACTGGTAGCCCGGTGGATGAACAACTAGTATTGCCGTTGTTTAAACCATTTATTGATGAAGGCGAGATAGCCAACCTACCAAGTTACAACTTCTATGCACGGCTAAGTGCTATACGGTCCCAAGAACCGATGTCTGGGGAGACGATACTTTTGGAAGACGAGGGAGATAAGGCTATTGCTCAGAAAGTTATAGAGTCTTCACGGGATTTGTATGCGTATGAATACGAAGATGGAACGAAAAAGAAAAAAGCAGATAAGACCGAGTCTCATGAAACACAAGACGTTAAAGATAGTGACTCGGAAGATGAGCCGATTGAGGTGTAGCAAGTCATAGGGCTACCACAAAAATATACCGTAAGAGTCAGCGCACAGCTAACCCGTTGCCCCGAGGAGCGTTGTTGCCCGGATTAACTTCGCCAGCATTGAAGTTCGCGTTGTCTGCGTTGTCGACATTGTCCGAGTTGGCTGACCGAGACCACAGGTTGCCGTTGTCACCCTGGTCGTCGAAGCCCTCGTCCCAGTTGCCAGCAAGAACTCCAAACGCGCGCCACTGCGGCACAACCGTTTTTGCAATACTACTCATTATCCTGCACTCAGCGTACCAAGCACAAGCAAGTCTTGGTGGCACTACTCCCACAGAACTAGTCTTCATCACATCAAGACTAGTGAGTATTGTCTCTTACATATGCTTATCTGCCTGGCTACTCGCTGGGTAACAAGCAATAGTTGCCACCAAGCATTACCCGGTTGCCACCAAGCAAAGCATACTGTTATTGTACCCCCCCCCGAAGTTTTAAACCACCAAGAAGTTTCTTATGTTTGTAATGCTTCACCAGCCCCCGATACGATGCTTCGGTTTCTTTTGAGCAATCCGGGTTCGACAGTGCCGCCAGTAAGTTACGTTTTAGGCGTTTACCTGACTGCAAGCGAAATGGGTAAACAACCGCCCCAAGGAAGGCCACACCTCTATGACATTCCTGCAGGTGTCGCTTGTGTGGGTGTAGTTTTAGTGCTAGCTGATCTTCTACATAGCGCTCTATTGTCCTGGTGGCTTCAACCAGTTCATTTTTATCATTAGAGACGATATAGAAGTCATCGACGTAGCGTCCATAGTGTTTGAAGCCTAATTCCAGTGTTACAAATCGATCTAGTTGGTCAAGATAGATATTACTCAGTAGTTGTGAGGTTAGATTACCAATCGCAATACCACGGCCTTTGGGCTGGTGGAACAAACTCTTGCTGGGCGGCAGACCTTTCCAGGCACTACGGGGACAGTTGAATATTGCCTCTTTCAGTGGGTCGTTAAATATGATGACCTTCCACAAAAACCTACACAATTGGTATACATAGCCTTTACTCGGAAATTGTCGATCCAGTCCCCACATGGCTCGCACGTAGAGCTTTCTACGCTCTAAGCTCATGAAGTAGCCCTGAAAATCAAGCTTTAGTATGTAGGCTGGACGAGTGTAGTTACGACTGACTGAACGAATGTGGTGGTCAAGCCGACGAATACCATACAGTGTACCCTTGCCGAGCCGGCAGCTGTAGTTATCTTCAATGAACCGGGCATCCCACCAACTACTTACTTGGTTGAACAAAAAGTGATGCACTACCCGATCACGAAAGGCAGCTGCAAATATCTCCCGCTGGATGGGTTTATTCACGATGAACGCGGTTGACGGTCGTGGTGTATAGGTACGCGTATGTATTTCGTGCGCCAGTGCCGCCAGTTCTGATTTAGCAATTTTGTCGAACTTTTCCACTTCTGACTTTTTTGTTTTACCGCGTCGGGCATCAACGTAGGCCTTTTTTAGCTCCCTGGTGAGCCAGTCAAGACGCGTATTTCTGTCGTTCAAGCTATTGGTAGGCATGGTGATTTCTATTTTTTGCTGGGATACCCAGTCGACTCGGCGGGGTTAGGGGTGACCACCCCTAACCGCCAGGCCTCGCTTTGTGGGCACCCCAGAGCAGCCTTAAGGCTGCTGTAAGAGACAGCGCACAGCTAACCCGTAGCCCCGAGGAGCGTAGCCGCCCGGATAAACTTCGCCAGCATGGAAGCCCGCGCCGCCTGCGAGGTCGACATAGTCCGAGTTGGCTGACCGAGACCACAGGTAGCCGCTGCCACCCTGGTCGCCGAAGCCCTCGCCCCAGTAGCCAGCAAGAACCCCTCTAAAGGGACCGTCATGTTGCCACTTGGCAATGTTGGCACCGCTATCAGCGTATTGGCCAGTACCACCAAAGGAAATGTCGAGGTTAGAGTAGTCGCCAGAAGCAATGTAGCTATACTCGTCTTCTATCTCATCGTATTCTTCGGTGAAGCCAACGGTTGGTAGTCTCCAACCGCTAGGGCAGATGGAGTACGGTGCATCACCATCAGTTTCGGTGTGGGAGGTTCGGGATTCACCGGCTGTAGCCGCACTCCAGTTGTAGAGGTAGCCGTAGTTAGTCTGTCCTGCTCCCGTGTCACCAGGGATTGGGCCGTAAGCTCCAGGATTATCGTAGTCGGCCGTGCCGGCGGTGGTCAGTTGTGGTAACGTAAAGTTACTAGCTATGTTGGTATCACTTGGTGTGAGGGTTATGGTGCTTGTGGTACTACCAAGCTTGAGGTTATTGAGCATCCAGCAGTTGCCATCAGCTAGTTTGGCTACTTGGTATTCTTGGTTGTCTCCTCTGGTGTCAGTTAGGGTTATGACAGCTTCTTCATTGCTGCCAGTGTAGGTAGGTAGAGCACTACATTGGCTTGTGGTGAAGCTTTGGAGAGTGGCAGCTGGTGGTGTTGTAGACTCATTGTCTGCTACGGCATAGTTGAGCTTGAGTTCTTTCTTCCCGGATACGACAGTACTATCTATATTGAAGGTTAGGGTTACATCTGTGGCGTCACCCGATGAGGCTACACTGGTAGTTTTGAGAGTCAGGGGGTTACCGCCTGGGTTGAGAGTGGTACTGGTGGTGATGTCTCCACCTGTGAGCTTGATGCCAATACCTGGTTCTGGTTCAGTCAGACTGGCGGTCAAGGTATAGCCGTGAGCGTTGGCGGTGCCACTGGTGAGGGTTGTGGTAGCCGTAGTGGTACCACCACCCTGAGGAACAGTGACTTGAATGGTGCCTTGGTCTGTACCGAGGGAGAGAGTGGGAGCTGCAGAGACAATTGGGAGATTGGTAGCGAGGAGCGCTGCAGTCAGGGCAAGCAGGACAAGGATACTGAAGCTACGAGAGCTAAGTTTTGGTAGCTTAGAGATTGAATGAGAATGGGAGTTATGTGAATTACGAGAGCGATGGACAAGGAAATACCAGGTGAGCAAACATGCAATCAGGAGGGTTAGGGTTGTACCGATGGCCAGTGGGAGGAGTGGCGATGATTGAGTAGGACCAAGACCAGTGTTAGGTACACCGGGTCCAACCAGGAGATTGATGGTTTGAGTTACGGTTTGGCTGTCCATGATGTTTTATTAGGTGTCCTTTGTTGTTAGTTTATTTGTATGCATATGTTTGATCATAAAATATAGAAACGCTTACGTATATAGTACATTGGTTGCTCTAAAATTCAAACCAGAAATTCTTCGTCTGGATCAACCACCTTGACCCCTAGCTCAACATAGCTACGATCTAATTCTTTCTCGACCAGCTTTTTTACTGTCCTCTCAAGCCTCTCCGACTCACATATAAGTAGCACTTCCGGATGTGATTGATTGGTTTTATATTGTCTCCATATCTCCATCTCAGTGAAAGTTATGTATTTCCGTATGGTTTTGCGTAGCGTCCAGTAGGTCATATTGTCCTCTAGACACTCCAGGAAGTAGGAATTGTCGGCTTCTTTATCTACTATGTATGCGTCTGGCTTAGTTTTAGGTACGTAATCTTTGTCCATAAGCTCAGTTTTGCTGTAGAACTTATATCTATCTGGATAGCTATGTTTGAGCTGTATATAGGCTTTAAAGACATTGAGTCGGTGATTAATTCTATGATCTTCAACTCGCTTGTCGTGGTAGATGCTTCTAAGAGCTGATTCGCTTGTGTATGGTTGTGTTCGTAAGAATCGGACACCTTTAGTAGCTAGATAGTATGTAGCTGGTCTTCTAGCTATCTTATAGCTACTATCATAGTTCATACCGATATAGCCTTGATCTACTAATATCTTTAGTCTGCTTGATATAACTCTAGGGTTGGCTTGTTGGTTCTGTGCAAGTAAAGCAATATTAGTAAATCTAAACTTATAGAGAGTATTAAGAATAGTAATTTGCTGAGGGTTTAATGGTCGTCGGTATTTTGGCTCTTTCACTGTACTATCTACTCCTATACGCAGTATAGGTAATTATATAACAATAACGTACAAATATAACTGATTAGAAATGATTATATAGGTATCTTAACGATAAGATATCCACAATTGTAAATATTACTGTGGCTATACTATTGAACTAACGCTATATTCTATAGTAAACTATAGCTATAATCAATAGTTTACGAGGGTATCATGGCGAATGAAATATCGACTAGTCAAGTAGAAAGAGACGAGCAGATCAATCTACTAGCGGATATTTTGCTTGAGCTGGTACTTGAGGAGAGTCAGGATGATGTCAGCTCGTAGCCAAAACGCTGTTGCCGCTATCCGAGTCTCTACCACCAAGCAAGGTCGTGACGGTGACTCACCCGAGGCTCAGAAGGAGCAAATCGAACGCTTTGCCCAAAACAAAGGTATTGTAATTAAAAAGTTCTTTGTCTTTATGGAATCGGCCAGCAAAGAACAACAGCCTATGCAAGAAGCAGTTGACTACTGCAAGGATAAGGAAAACGATATCGACTTATTCATTGTTAAGTCAATTGACCGTTTTACCCGTGGTGGCTCCATGTTATATGATTCGCTCAAAACCCAGCTCGATAGCCACGGTGTGACCCTAATTGATACCTACGGTGTTATTAGTCAGGAGAAAGTTAACACCCTAGAGCATCTCGGCCATAGCTATAAATGGAGCACCTACTCACCCAGTCGCAAGTCAGAGATGCTGGAAGCCGAACGATCGAAAGACGAAGTTAGAGATATCTTAAGTCGCGTCATTGGTGCTGAGATACGCTATACCCAAATGGGATATTGGATGCGTAAACCACCTTACGGCTTTTTGGGAGAAAAAGTCGAGACTCAACACGGTAAACGCACTATATTGAAGCCGCATCCTGAAGAAGCCAGGTTTATTGTTAAACTGTTTGAGCTCAGAGCCAGTGGACAGTTCTCAGATAAAGAAATTGCCAGCAAGCTCAATGACTTGGGTTATCGTGGCCGACCACAGTACCGGCGTTCTAAAGAAAACCGAAATCGTGTGGTCGGCAAAGCTGAAGGTAGCCTGCTTGACCATAAAAAGCTCTGGAAAATGGTACGCAATCCAATCTATGCAGGCGTGAATGTTGAAAAGTGGACAAAATACCAGCCAGTGAAATGTATGTTCGATGGTCTGGTGTCAGTTGAGCTGTTCAACCGTGCCAATAAAGGCAAACGAACCATTATTGAAATCCCTGGAAACAAAATAGCCATCCACGATAACATCGCCCCGCGCAATGCCACCGTACGAGGCACGCGCAACAATGACTTTGCGTTCAAGCACTATGTTATGTGCCCACAATGCAACAAACCTCTGTCGGGCAGCACCTCACGGGGCAAAACAGGCAAATACTACTCGTACTACCACTGTGATAAACGAGGTCACAAATTCAGAGTCACGAAAGAAGATCTTGAGACTAAGGTCTATGATTTCATTAATGACTTAGTCTTTTCTAAAGAACGAGTGGATGAGGTCTTTGCGGTTGTACGCGAAAAGTATGAGCAACATCTAGCCCTTTATGAAGCTAAGACGGCGGCCACTGATTCACAGATTACTCGGCTTGAAGCTCAAGCCAGAGAGCTCACCAAAAGTTTTACCACTATTGCTTCCTCAGCTCAGAAGTATGTCAATGAAGAGCTAGAGAATATCGATCAACAGATTAAGCGCCTAGCACTAGAAAGGATGAACATGGAAACTAAAAAACCTATGGATATAGACAAGGTTATAACCAGAGTCAAGAAGTTTTCCGAAAACATCGGACAGGTTATCAATCAACAGAGTAACGATACCAAAAAAGCTCAACTTTTCGGGGTCATATTCAAGAAATTACCAACCTACAATGATTTAGCTTTCCGAAACCAAAAATCACCCCATATTACAGGGGTGAATCCAGTCTTCCAAGCCTTGCTTGGCGATAATTTTCCTATGGTGATCCCAAGGAGAATCGAACTCCTATTGCCAGGATGAAAACCTGATGTCCTAACCATTAGACGATGGGACCGTATCTTTGATTTACGCAAATTGTACCGATGTATTTTACCAGTTTACGCTCAAAAATAAAACCCCTTTGGAAATCCTTAGGGGTTTTATTAAGAGTTAGAGCGGCCAGTCAATGCATCTACTTATGTCTAACCCTACCACAAATTATTCATTTATGCTAGTGGTTATCCACAGTTTTTAACATGACTGCTAGCTTTCTTGACGGCTAAGCACCAATCGGTGTGCCACTGCACCCGCAACAGTAACTGCTACGAAAATGCCAGCTATATCACCTGCACCAGTGTTAGGTAGTGCGCTTGGTGTAGTAGGCGTAGTTGGAGTAACTGGTGTTACTGGCTTGCCAGATTCAAACTTGACTGGAGCCGCACACTTGTCACTTTCAACTAACTGATTTTTACCGTTCACTGTTACATTAACCGCTACACGAACAACATAACTACCATCATTAGCGTATGTATGTTCAGCAGAAGTTTTATCTGTAACTAGTTTCTCGGATTTGTCGCCAAAGTCGTAAACATAGTTGTTTACTTTTGCACCGTTAATAGCTGTAGCCTTAACAGTTGCCTTAACCTTTCGTCCACCAAGTTGTTCTAGAGTAACTAGATCACAACTATATGAAGGGTTTTCTGGCTTACATTCATTACCATCAACAGTAATGTCTGCACCGTCGTTTACAGCACCATAACCTTCTGGGGTAGCGTATGCAATGTTATCAAACTTATTAACTCCACACTCAAGATCCTTAAGTTCTGGAACCTTAGTTTTAAACAATACAAATGCATTAATACCAGGATTATAGTTACCGATATTGACGTTTACTTGCTTGCCACCGTTTTGGATTGCTGTATCTGGATAGGTATAACCACTTGGGTAATTACCGTTGTAAAGCTTTACGCTACCAGGAACAACAGTTAAACCTGCAGGAACTTGGTCAACAACCTTAACCTGCTTAAGTTCAGTACCGCCGATGTTCTTGAATTCAATTCTCCATTCGGTATTCTTGCCAGGCTCTGCTTTTACAGATTCCTTCCAGTCGGCAGAAGTTTGACCTTCTAATCGGGCTGATTTTTGGATTGAATAGCTTGGCATCTTAACCTTAACCTTAATGGTTACAATGCTAGAATACTGGAAACATCCAGGAACAATACCATCTGCAGCACCATAACCTATTGGCGCACCAGACGTAACAATACTATCGCTTAGTTTTATACCTTTAGGTACAGCATTGGTATACTGTACAGCTGAGCCAGGTACATACTCAACTTTAAAATTAGCACCATTTTGACCCATAAGATCAATTGTGTCAGCCACAGTTTGTGGTTGAGCATTATCGGCACTAATATAAGCGTTAGCTCGTAACGCTTGAGCAGTGTCAGTAGGAAGATGAATTCGCACCTTAGTATTCTTTGCAACACCAGGGCCATCAAAATTACTTCCATTTAGATTGTCAGCTGCGTTGTTGTGTACGTAAACACGTAGCAACAACTCTTGACCTTCTTCTACTTCTGCCTTGCCACTAAAACCATTCATTTGAGTATTAGCAGCGTCTTTTACTTCAAAAAATGCACGTTCATCACCCTCATCAGGGTTATTAGTGATTGAGTTAAACGTCACGTGTGGCGCCGGATTCTCAATCGTATACGTAGGTCGTTCAGGGTACCAAGCCTTTACAGCTCCAACTACACCAAGTGTAGTCAAGGCAACTGCAACTCCAGCTAATACCTTTTTAGACATACGAGGAATAAATCGCTTCATATCTCCTCCTTACTTTGTAGATCTTAAACAATAACTAAGCAAGTAAAAACTTGTTCGCTAACTTATCGCTCTAAACTGTTAAAGACCAAAACTGCAAGGAGTTCTATAATAAAATAGACACCCACCTCCCAGTCGGTCTTATATTACCACAACTATTACGTATTGTCAACATTATGGTTATGCTATATTCGATTTTCACCGTCTGTTAATGTACCTGGTTATCACTGCTACCAATTAGTAGAAGCAAAAGTCAAACCATTACAATTCACATTAATTGCAAACTAAAACATGGGTATAGCAGGGGTAGATAAGTGAGGATCAAGAAAGATCAAACTCGAATCTTATCGGTTCCCCTGCTTGTGACTACGAAATCACGAACACTAACATTGGTGGAGCAACAAGCGCTCACAACACCAAGTTTGGTTACCCAAACATATTTCACTGATTGCCAGTGTCTGTACACTTGCCTGGAGGGCAAGCAACAGCACACCAGCAACCGCCAGTATTTCGCCGTTGTATTAGGCGAGATTGGATCTCAACTGGATTGATCCTCAAAGCCGAAGCTCAGAAATCCCTCGTCACGGTGACGTGACGGGCGTCGTCGGAGACGACGTCACGGGCGGTGCCGGCGGAGGCGCCGACGTTGGTGGTGCCGTCACCCCGGTGTTGCCACCGTGGGATTCGGGAACCGTCACCTTCGGCGGAGCCGTCGGCTTGGGGGCTGTCGTCGGGCAAGGCCCGTTACAACCGCTCGGCGAGTCGATTGGGGTCGTCGGACCCGCGTCGATACGCGATTGGTTGTCCGGCGACGGACGATCCTTGCGGACCTGCTCCGGCACTTCGGGATTCCTGTCGATATTCTTCGACGGGTCCTTCGGCGTCAGAACTGTCGTCGTCGGCGACGGCTTCTTGGGAGGCGGGGTCGGTGCCGGATTCTCATCCGTCGGTCCTGATGGGACCGGTGGCTTGCCGGTGGTAACCGGATTGCCGCACCGGGCCATAACCCAGATCTTGACACCCTTGGGCGTCTCGATCAGGATGGCCTTCCGGTTTCCCGAAACCCCCGGACGAGCAGAACCCACCACGTTGCCGTCGTGAGTCCCGGAGTTGTACCCATCACTGGGTGCCTCATCTGGCTTGATGAGAGACAGCGCAAGCGCAACCTCCATCTCGCCAACGAGGACGACGGCGGTCTGCGTGGCGCAGCCCGACGCGTCGAACAACCCTGCCTGATTGACATCTCTGCCAACCAGGAACTTCGCCCCGCCAGCAAGCAAGACCGGGTCCTGACGGACGCCGACCATCCACTCGCTGGCAGCCACACGTGCCTCCTCCGGCGTGGTCGCCGACTGGATGGCCGGGATTCCCCCAGCGAACCAGCGGTTCCCAGCCTTGTCGGAGTCGACACGGGCCCATGAGTTCGGGCACGTCGGAGCGGTGGTTGCGGGGCTGGCTGCCTCGCCTCCACACTTGCTCAGTGCGCCGACTCGAGCCTCCAGCTGGGCGACACGCTCGGTCGCTTCGGATTCGGCGGGCGTACCCTCCGCTTCCGTTGCGTCCTTCTGCGCGTCAGCCAGCTCGGCCTCCGTCTTGGAGAGCCTCTCCGCAACGTTGCCGTTGCAGGAGACCTCCTCAGCCTTGGCATCCGCGCTTCCGCACGACGCCAAAACAGTTGCCGCCAGGAGGAGGGCGGCCAGGGTAACCAACAGTCGCTTCATGAGAATACCTCCTCGTGGCGACTATTTGCTCATTTCGGACGATCCGAGGCTGAGCGCCGGTACCTCACGCATTGATGTAGTGCGCGTACACTAGAGGGTTTACTATCGGCAGAACCGACTGTCGGATTGGTTACCGCGACTTCCCCAAGTCGTGCGAAGAGATGCAGTGCTCGACACTGGAGGGTAGAGGATTCATTAAGGCTACCAAGCCACCTGTTGCCAGGCTAGTCCAACAGACTCACTGTGGTACGTTCTTGACCGGTCAGGGCGTTGACGGAGCCAAACGCGTCCGAAGACGGTTGACCCACGCGGGCGTGGTGTCGACCACGGTCAGGAAGTACAAGACTCCCAAGACCACGGCGATCCCCACGACCCAAGCCAGCGTCGCGAGAGGTGCCTCCCTGAGAGCGTTCCTGATGAACCCTCCCCCGAAGAGGAAGCTCACCAGCGCCAAGGCGGTCACCCACCGACGACCCGTAGCACCCCAGGCGTCTCGCCAGAAGACGGCGAGCAACCCGAAGGCCACCAGACTGACGGCACCGAGCAAGCCCGAAAGCCCGCCCAGCTCGTCAATCTGCTTCCAGTGCCATGCCAGCTGGTAGCCGGCGAAAAGCACGCAGATGACGGTCAGAACGAAACCCAAGCTGCGGCGCAACATTGGGCACCTCCTTTCCCACGAGGGGATAGGCACGACACGGAACTTCCGTGCACGTGGCTGATCTCCCCGGTGAAGGAGCAGCATAACAATAATCAAATAGTTAATTACTGATATGCTACCCCTTGCCAAGAAAGTCGGTAAAAGCAAAATATGTAGTGTTTCGTAGTCATTCTGTTCTCTTCTGGGAAATAGAGATCAACAAATAACCTCAATATCTCAACCACGAGGACAGACCACCTACTACTAGCGCTTGCCACTAGTATTAAATGGTCTGCCCTCAGATCTATCCCAATAGAACAGATTAGCCTGCTTTTTATGTCTTAAGATAATGCAAGGCGTCTTGCGAGAAGCGGATCGAACCGTACAGATAGTACGGAGAGAAACCCCTCACAGCAAAGCAACGAAGCAGTATCCAAGAAGTAAGAACGGTGTTCTGACTCTGTCAGAAGCGGGTTCTTACGACAAATAAAGCAGGGTATGAACTGTAATGATATGACTTGTTAAGGTTGCCCCTGTTAATAAACTAGAGAATTAATCTAAAGACGGCAAAAAACAACAGATATACTTATCTGTTGTCGCTTCCACCTCTGTAAAAATTACTTCCCTTTACGGATGATGCTCTCACCTCACATCTGTAACAGGATGCTTAAATATTACCATAATACAGATATAAAGTCAATATTGTTTACGTTATTCTTTACAATCCGTCAATGCTTATGCTTACCTGCCTAGTCTTATGTACTATCTTGAATAAACTTAGTTACTTATCGGTTCACTGAACTAAAACGGAACAAGCCGTTAAAGTAAGTAGTGTCAACTAACTTACGGAAGGAGGGCTTGTTCCAATGAACATTCTAGCAAGTTTGCCACGTGAACGGCAGTGTCATATACAGCTATTTAAGATAATATATGGGTCTAGCGCCTGTCCCCGGTGTAACGGGAGACTATTATTTCGTCGTAGTTATGCTTGGTGTCGGTACTGTAGAGCTAAACACTCAGTTAGAGCTGTTACCTGGTTTCGAGGTAGTAATCTATCACTACAGAAGCTATGGCTACTCATCTGGTGCTGGCAGAAACAAAAAAGTGTTGGTACGACTGTGGATATTGTGGGTGTTAGCTATCCAACTGTTCGTAGGTGGTTTAGGCGCTTTAGGGCATTAGTTCCACAAAGTACCTTACAGCTCTCTGGTATTGTTGAAGTAGATGAAAGTTTCTTTGGTAAACAGAAGTATGGTAGTCAAACCATTGTTGTTGGAGCCATTGAACGAGATACCAGACGAGTTAGACTACAGATTGTCCCTGACAGAGCTCAAGACAGCCTGGAACTGTTTTTGACTAAGACGGTAGCTAGGAACTCTCATCTGACGACAGACGCCTTCAGTGGCTACCATGACCTAGAGTTCTATGGCTACTCTCATGAGAGATGTAACCATAGCAATGGACACTTTGGTCCAACCAACATGATCGAGAACTTCTGGGGTGTACTGAAACGCTCCTTACGTCGTTTATACGGCAAGCTAACACTTACTGATCTAAGAAATATCCTTAGGGAGTGGGAACAAAGACAAAACAATCCTGAATTGTTCTATACTGTAGATAACTACTTATCTGCAACGCTTTGTTCTTGATTCGTTCTATGAACCTACTTATCTGGGGTTGAATTATTATTGGAAACCTGCTCTTCAGAGACTTCAGCTTTACTCGCACTATTCGAGATTTCATTTTGCCTTCCAGCATCATCTGACTGTGCTAAGTCTATTTCATCAAGTAACTGCATCATAGCATTACCTCGATCTTTAGGATCTTCGATTGTCTTTGCTATTGAGGTAGCCTGAGCTAGCAAATCTGTTTCTCCGGTATTCATATAACGACCCATCACAATGTCGAATCGATCAATGGGATCAACACCAGTTTCGTCAGTTATTTTTATTAGCTCGTCGAGTAGTTCATTTTTTAGATTTTGTAAATCTACCATATATAAATCTCCTTATTAAGTATTTTATGTTCCTACTAACCTTGGGGTTCTTCCTTCGGGGAATCTTCGTCTTCCTGTTGAGCGCCCATAGTTTACTCTTAGTCTTCTACTACCAATCGGGTCAAACTGACCTGAATTATTGCGCGTCAACCTCCTTTTTAGTAACTTTTTTCCACTTTCCGTAAAATTAAACTTCATGGTGCCGTCAGGTTCAAAAGTAGCTTCATACATAGACTCTGTCGATCCACGCTCAGGAGGGAACGATCGTCTCAGCTCCATTTCTACTATACGCCTATCAAATGCCCAGTCCACTACAACACTTGCTAATTGGGTTTCTATATTTTTTACAACCGAATCAAAGTCTGTCTCTAGATCTTCACCAGATCTAGTTGTGGGCACCTTTGCGTCCCTAGAAGTACCTTTGAATCCTGCCCATGCTCGACCAATTGAATCCCCATTTATATATTGCCCTTCAAGTCTTGCGGAGTTTGTGTCGATAGTTGCTCCACTAGCAATAACTATTGTGCTATCAGTGTCGTCTCCTTCTATATATTCACGATCACTTTCTCTAAATGAATCATCAGAGAAGGCTCGTCGAAGAAATCTTTTTGTGCGCCGGCTATAGCTACTGCCTGTATGTAGAGGAGAATTAGTTCGACGCACTAAACTTATTCTTCTACCAACTTCTATATCATCAGATCCAGCATCTGTGTAGTCGGAAAACCCAATGCTACCAACCGATGCTAATGTCGACAATCTAACGCTGGTATTTGCTCCTGCTGTTTGTACATTTACGTCAATGCCTTGTTCGCGAGCTCTTCTTGCAGAACCACGCATTCCCTCAAGAAATTGCATAACAACAGAAAAACCAGGCAAATCTTGGGTTTGTTCTATACCCCATTTTAATCTACCCACAGATGCATCTACGGAATCGCTAGTAACTGACTCTACCATTTTACCAATATAACCAGACGACATCCCCTTAGTGTCAGCATCGTTTCGAATTAATACAATCTCCTGATCAGATCCAACACGATCCTCTTCTACTGCTCTATTAGTAGCCATAATTATGGTGTCGTATAATTTTCTGGTCGCAAAACCAATTATTCCATGCTCCACCTGCTCATCAGTCCATGCAGATTGTATAACTGCGATATTCAAATCAGGATACTTAGTTCTTGCTCTCTCGATAGCATCAAGTGTATCTTTTAATTTATTCTGCCCCTCCACAGTACGAACATCACTTTGTCTCCAGTTAACATGAAGCACTATGGGAGTATGCGCAGTTTCGGACTCTGGTTGTTGTCCATACAAACTAAGAGTATCGTAAATATTTTCTCCTTCAAACCCACCAACAGGTATTGCGATTATCGCTCTTGTATCACTATCAAGAGAATGTAGCTCTGGAGTTGTATCTATAGTGCTATTCAATTCGTCAATATATGCATCTCCGTGCCTTCTCCGCAAAACACCCTCATACCATCTAACAGCCTCGCCAGTATCAACCATAGATCTAGGGTCATCAAGCAGTACTGGAATTGTATCTCTCATAAGTTCGCGAAGCTCCTCATTTGAGGGCAGGCCGTACATGTAATAATTATATCTATCCTCAGAATTTCTTGGTACGGTTCTTTCAAGGCCACGACGTGCATAGAAAGGAATTACCGGAGCAGCCTCGACAGGAGTTGAGCCGTTATACGTAATCACCTCAATATTTTCTGTTGGTGGTTTGGGAGTAATAAGCGTGTCATAAACAGTTTTAGTGGTTGTAATAGTGTCCGTTAACGCGCCAGGATTATTCTGTCCTGGGTAGGTTGCTAGAATATTAACACCTTGAGCGCCATTTGGAGATTGTTGGCCAGTATGTTCGGCAACCTCAAAGAAACCACCTTTGAACACTCTTTTTCCGCCCTCCATTTGGAATAACTGATGTGCAGGATTAGATGGAGGAATTGTTGCTATGGTCCGTCCGTCTGGAAGAGTTGAAAACTTAAAATCAAATACTGTTCCTTGAGTATCTTTTGACAAAGATACCGCTAAGGACATTCTTCCTTCACTAGTTGCCTGAAAAGGATTCACCGAATGACCATTCTGGAATGACCAATTTGGTTTCATCTTACTTATATCGATCACTACGTTATCATGATCATCAAACCAGCTACCATTAACGCCACCAGCATGTGGGCGTAACTCATTTAGGTCAAAGTTTGGCGAAGGTGTGTTGTTTCCATACCACAAACCTCTGTGGATTCTTGTTGTATCACCAAGATGATTCTGAATAATATCTATTGGGCCTCTTCCGTCAACTTTAATTGTTTCAGTAACAAGATTCGGGGTTGCCGTAACTCCAACCCCTTGACTTTGCATGTGAGCAATAGAAGCATCTGTTAAGCTACCGTCAAAATTCAGCCCAATATCTTGAGATTTAGTGCCGTCTGGGTTCAGCAACTCCCATTGACCAGTCGGCGATTGCTGTAACTTAAATTCTGAAGGTATTACTATTTTGTTGTTGCCAATAACAACATCTTGGGTTTGTCCAGATAAGTGCACACCCTCAACCTTACTATGAACATCAAATCCCATACTTGATAACCCACGCTTAGACCCAGGTGTTAACAGTCCTTTGTCGTCATAAGCTAACTCTATCTTTTTTCCATCTAATGTTCGTTCTATAATCCAGTTGCCTGAGCTATTTTTGTGAGGTCTGAAGCCCTCAACATCTGCAAATCTTCCAGACCCACCTACCTCTGTCAAGTTTCCACTAAATCCAGGCTTATCACTATTGAATACTCCACCCAGTAGTGTATTTCTTCCACCCGGCATTGCTTTGCCTTCGCCAATACCATACACACGATCGCCAATTCCAGGAAGATGAGCCATTGCCTCTTGTACAGAAAGGCCAACTACCACTCCAATTGTTCCGCCAATCATTGCTGCTTTCAAAACTTCACTGCGATGAATTCGCTTGAAAACTGCATCTTTATCACTCATATCTTCTCGTATTATTGATTCGTATGCCTGCGATCCAACACTTAGTAATTGTTGGAAATTATCTATCCCGTCTACGATTCCGACTTCTCTCAACCACTCAACACCACCGTGAGCCTCTAAATAACGATCTAAAGCATCCTGTGCATAAATTGCAGTTAATTGCAGTTGAAGACGTTCATCAGAAATACCTTCCGCCGAAGAATAATGAAATAGGTCAATCTGCTCTTCGTCAGACATAGCATCTCGGGTTCTTAGTTGAGCAACAAGCATGCTAGCTTCTATGAAACCTTCTTTGGTAAGCTCGTGTAGATTTCGCAAGTTTGTTCCATCTTCGGGTTCTTCAAATAACTGCTGAAGAGCGCGAGTAGCATCAACTGCCGAAATAGTTTCATAACGGGATCCCTCGAGGCGTTCTCTTCTTTTTGCGCCAGGTTCAAAACGTTCACCACTAGCCATTTCACGAGAATGTCGTCGTCTCTCATCTTTAACTACCTTAGATTGACGCGCTCCCGCAATAACAGCACCGCCAACCCCCAAAACTCCTGTAACTGCCGCTGCCTTAGCAACACCAGACTGAACAGTTAGTCTTGCGACAGATGTTGCGATTGACGCAGCTGTCACTATTGTGGTTTCGTTCAACCATTTACCAAGTCTAGTGCTTTGAATACGCTCAATGACTTTATCTGCTGAACTATATCTTGCTTCTGTACGCGCATCTGTTCTAATTTGTCCGAGATCTATTATTGCATTCGCCATAATCTCATCAACTCCACGATCGTGTCGTACCATAGATTTAACATTCTGAGCAACCAACAAAAGATTATCCGCAAACATCCTCCCTTCACCTAATAGTTCTGGGTTGTTTTGCGCCAATACATGTAGTACTCTGTTTTTTTCTTCTTCAAAATTTTCATCATCAAGCTCTCCGCGAGCATATCTAGAAATTAAATCATTAACAGCGCCTCTAACCTCCTGAGCTTCTGGATCGGTTTCATCATCAATTCTTCTATGTGTTTCTCCTGATTCCTCACTAAGAAGCTGGTCTATATTTTGATGGGTTAGCTTTTCGATTACTGATCTGTCAATTTCATCTTGTGAAGGAGCTCCATCTGTACGATGGATATACAATTCACCCGACTCGAGAATTTCATCACGAGCCCTGAGTCTTTCGCGTTGCACATGAACCTCTTTAAAGCTACCTCCACGCCATAGTTTTCGTAAAAATCCCCTAAAACCCCTGCCTTGGGTGCGCATATCATTTTCTGCTTCTGCCACATCGCGCGATTCAGCATCAATACTTTTATCTAAATTACCAATGGCAATTCTAATGGGTTCTTCGCCTTCTACTGGAGGTTCTACTGGAGGTTCTACTGGAGGTTCTACTAGAGGTTCTACTGGAGGTTCTACTGGAGGTTCTACTGGAGGTTCTACTGGAGGTTCTACTGGAGGTTCTACTGGAGGTTCTACTGGAGGTTCTACTGGAGGTTCTACTGGAGGTTCTACTGGAGGTTCTACTGGAGGTTCTACTGGAGGTTCTTTAACCTCATTATCAGGCATATCGTCATCAAACATCCATGGTTCATTCGCCATCGTTCCTATCGCCCCAGCTCCCAGAGAATCGGGATTATCTGGATCCAAAATATCAGGATTCCTGTCCATCATATCCTTAAAATCTTTCTCTTCGACAGGCTTTAACTTGTATTCACTGCCTTCGGTTTTCTGAGACTCGCCAGTAATGGAGTCGCCAATTCTAGCCATTAGTTCTTCTTCTGTTAGCTTTGACACGTCCTCGCCAGGATTTGCGCCATCAGCAATCCTTTGCATTAATTCCTCTTCGGTCAATGAGACTACTCCGTCATCCATTGTCGAAACTGGTGGCGGAGAATCAATTGTTTCACTCATAATTGCCTATGATCCTAGATATGCAACCCTAAATTTCACCAACACTTGAGTAGTGATTTCTTGTACTGGGATATTATTGTCTGCAAAAAAAGTACTAACCTTTTCAGCATCTTCAGCATCGACCAACTTTTCAAACTCTTTAAACTGTTCATCATTTAAAGCGTTAATTAAGGCTCGATTAATTTGTTCTTGAAGACGATTAGTTAGGTCGTCGATAAGTTTATCCTTAATGTCTTGATCAACGCCCGATAATTTTTTCTGCTCAATTATTTCCGTCACATACTTCTTTAGTTCTTCTGATTGCATATTTGTATCCTACATAATTACTATAGCTATATAATAGTATAGCCATGAGCTTTATTGCAACATAAAAATACACGACCTTTATATAAGCATGTCGACGGGTTTTATACTTTAGGCAGAGGAACACCAGTTTTTTTGCTAACTTCTTTGGCCCAATGTAGTAGGTCGTTTATCTTTTGTTCTAACTCTTTTTTATCTTGCTTAGTCAGACCTTGGTCACTCTTTTTTTCTAACGCTACAATGCGATCATATATCTCAGCGATGTCGCTTTTAATACCACTCAAACGGCTGTCTATGCTTTCGATCCACTCGCGCATTTCGCTCTGTTGTTTTTCTAGATGATAAAGCCGATTCTCTATACCATCTAGGCGTCGGTCTACTTGTTCAAAGCGTTTGTCTACTTGCTCAAAGCGTCGGTCTACTTGTTCAAAGCGTTTATCTACTTGCTCAAAGCGCTTGTCTACTTGCACAAAGCGTTCACTAACTAAATCAAACTGATCACTCACCATTCCTGCCAAGCTAGCAATTGATTCTGCGATATCGTCCAAACTAGTTGCGTCTTTTTTGCTCACCATATCTTTATTATACACTTCGAGCAATTTTATGATGTAGTCTTATGTAATGCGCCTTTATAATTTTCTGGTAGTAACTGTGCTTTATCAAACAAAAACCCAAACTCACTACCCTTTCCCTCTTGTGATTTAAAAATTATTGACCCCCCTTGGGCAATAATCACTTTCTTAGCCATAAACAACCCTAAGCCCGTACCATCTGGACGAGCTTTTTTGGCATTGCCAGCTCTATAAAACTTTGTAAATAAATGGTGTTGCTCATTTTTTGGAACCCCTATTCCATCATCAACTACAGTAAACTCAATGCTTTCACCCTTGTCTTGTATCGCTACAGTAACATGCCCACCGGCAGGAGTATAGTAAATAGCGTTGTCTATAAAGTTCATGATAACTTGGCGAATTTTTGTTTCGTCTAACATCAGCGTTGGGAAATTCTTTGGGTTCTCAAATCTAAGCTCTAACCCCTTAGCTTTTGCTGTTTCGATTAGTTGATCTATTTCTCCGCCAATAACATCAGATAAGTTCGTTTCCTTTGGCTCAATCACAAACTTACCTGTTCTCAGCCTAGAAACATTCAATAAGTCTGCAATTAAATAAACCATTTGTTGCGAGCTGATAAACGCCTTACTTAATAATTCTGCTTGCTTATTACTAACCTTACCAACATCGCCCTCAATAACCATACTTAAATACCCCTTAATGGTAGTTAGTGGTGTGCGTAACTGATGAGACGCCATGCTAATAAAATCATCTTTAGTCTGATCTAACTCTATCAAACGATGATTAGCCGAACGTAATTTCTTAGTAGCATCATCCACCTTTTCTTGCAGAGTAATGTTAAAGTTCTGGATTTCCTCAAACCTTAACGCGTTTTGAATAGCAATCACCAACTCGTCGGCAATAATTTCTAACACTTGTAAATCTTGCTTGGTATATTGACCGCCACTCTTTTTATCGCCCAAAACAATGTATCCCAGACCTTCCTGAACTTTATTTGGCGTATCAGTTAATCGTACCAATAATGCAATACCGTTTTTATGAAGAACTTCACGAAGTTTTGGTTCTGAGTCTTCAAGCTCGTCAACAATAATACTTTTCTGTCGTATTTTTGGAGTAATGGTTCGTACGAACCCTATCTCTTGCTGACTAAATTGACGCTCGTTTGTGCCAACAATGCGCTGTGGCGACCCCTCAATCTTCTTAATTCCAAACAGTACAAATTCTGACCGTATAGATTTGTTTATCTCTTCAGCACTATTTTTGAGCAATTTATTGATGTCTAGCGTTGAAACCAGTATTTTATTAAGCCCATCAAGTAACTCCTGCGAGTCATACGCGTCACGATAGAATAATTTATTTGTTAGCCTATCAAAAAACTTTTTGAGTGGCTGAAATGTAAATGCCAAAACAACAGCAAGTAAAGTATAGACAACTTGTTGACCACTCTTACTCAGGCTAGAACTAAACATATCAACTATATTAAAGGCTAATACGCCATACAGTGTCGCTAACATGATAATCGAAAGAGCATAACCCATAGTTCGGGCAACAATAAGCTTTATGTCGAACATTCTATGCTTAATGATTGCGATTCCGATGCCACCAACAAAAAATATAATAGAAGGTCCCGTTGCTAAAATTGTATAATCGGAATATGATGTGTCTATTAAAAAGAAGTTGGCTATTAAACTAATAGCTAAAGATATCGCCACGCCTCCTATAATTAACCTACTCTGTTTTTTTTGCTGAAGAGTAAATTCACCTTGCTTAATCAGAAGTAAAACTAAACCATATAGTATATATCCTGTTGTTACAAACACTATGACCGTATATCCCCACTTTGGATCAACGATATGGACTCCAAATTTTCTAAGTTCAACGGTCGAAAAGACAAAACTCGATAGCGCCAACAATTGCGTAATTAAAATGGGCATATACAAAGTAATCGCCAACCCTTTATTTAATCTTTGGGTAAAAGCATAGCAAAAGAGCAAGAAAGTATAAGGCATAAACATCGAAACCAATAATGCCAACCGAAGAGAAAGCTCAGCAATAAATTTTGAATGCGTCGTATCAGAGATAAATAGCAAGCATTGCCAAATAAGCACCGACCCTGCTAAATATAGAAATATTCGATTTAGGGTATTTTTTTTACTACTAATAATTAACCCCAAAACAACAAAGAGCACCATTATGATTCCTGGAGTGTATGCTAATGCTTGTATCATCAATATAATTGTAATTACTTTCCTATTAATATCCTAGTTTTTCTTATATAATCAAGAATAAATGCTTAGAATTCCCTACAATCTTGAGCCTATCACCATTGACTCTCTTCCCGAAATTAAATCATTCACTTCTAATTTTAAACCATATTCTGATTATAACTTCACTAGTATCTATTGTTGGAACACTGATGATCAAGCAGAATTCACCTTTTACAACGATAATCTCATTCTAAAAATGCCAGAATATAATACCGACCAAGTCACTTTCAGTCTATTAGGTACAACAAAAATTGATGAAACAATCCATGAACTATCACGACATACGCAATCAACTACTGGTATCTCAGATACACTAAAATACATTCCAGACATCGTGATTGATAAAATCAATCAATACGCATCGTATAGAGTGTACGAAGACATAGATAATAATGACTACATACTATCGACTGATGAGGCAATTAAATTAGAAGGTGCGAAGTATTCAAATAAACGTAAGAAGATAAACAAGTTGTTGTCTAGCATTGGCAAGGATATTAAAATATGCGAGCTAGACCTCAAGAATGCAAAACATATCGATGAAATTCAGTATATTAACCAGCGATGGAAACAGGAATCAAACTCTAATATGTTTATTGATGTAAGTGATATAAAAGCAATACATAAACTACTCGACAACTATTCAAACTTGTCAAAATCATTACAAATACGATGTATTGGAATACGTGTTAATTCTGTGCTCGAAGCATATTGTATTTACGAACTACTCGAACAAAATTGGGCAATAACACATTTCGGCAAAGCCTTAAAAACCCATAAAGGAATGTACGAATTCATGATGGTTGAACTACTTAGATATCTGAATAAAGAGGGAGTGAAATATGTTAATTACGAGCAAGACCTTGGCATTCCTGGGCTACGAGAGAACAAACAAAACGCAAAACCCATTATGTACCTAAAAAAATATTGCATTTCCTTGATTTAACTATTTGTTGCTTTCCTGATTACATAAAAACCAATTTGAGATACCTGCCTATCAAGACCTTCTACTATACCAAGACCACTGTTTTCTATTGCGGATTTGACCAATATTGGAGTTACATTTTGAGATATTTCATTACACTCAAATGTTATTACCGTTGGCTCACTTTTCTCATCCGCCACTCTTACAAGTAAATCAACCACATCAGTCGCATACGCATTACCCTGTTTTCTCTCATCAGTAACAATCCCTAAGAATACTAATAGATTATTCTTTTGGATTGTAGAACTATAGTTTTCATAAAAATATTGTCGATTTAACCAGGTACACTGGTATAAATCAGTAAGAAATAAACAAACGGTAGTTACTTCGCCGTCAACTCTATTTACAACCTTAACGACACTAGGGTCTCTAAGAATATTCTTAAATTCAATTTCATTATATCCAGCATTAACGGGATGATTTTCGCTTAGTACATCAAACCTATCTTTGTACATACGCCAAATACTATTTATCTCAGATTCTTTTATACTTAATGCCAATGATGGCCCATTTTGGCTATTATTCTCTAATATTCCTTCTTGAACCATATCTTCGTAGCAAGCGAACAAACTTCTCGAATCGGTGTGTTCATTCTGAAAAGTGACCCTAGCTATGTACTGGTTAAGATATCTCTCATCCTCACCACCACCCAAATTATCTATACAAATTTTAATCCCGGCCATATCTGAAACAGTCTGCAGAGGCCTGAATCGATCATCAGGATTAGATAAATCAACATCTACCACTAGTGCATCGCCGGCATTAAGTGATGAAATGATAGTATCATTGACTTTTTCTTGATCATTATGACTTAATCCTTCGGGCAATGTAGGGATATATTTAACAGAATAGCCTGGAAGCGATTTAGATATAAGGTCTCTGTTATACCAAGGAAAAATGTCTAGTGACGTAATAACAGGAATGGTTAATCTGCTACTGGATGAGTCTACGACATCAATGGATATAGTATCCTCGTGACTAATTGATTGTATATAATCTTCATTGTTTAGCCCGATTTTTTGAGGAATATCATTAATAGGTAATTGACTTACATATTGTTGATATTGCAAGTCAATTTGTTGCGTAGCAAGTTTCTCACAATCTACCATTTACTATACCCTAATTTTCCATCCATCGGCTTGATATACCGCCACAACCATCGCACAGACAGGTAGATGTTTACAAGTCGCACCCACAACTTGCATATGAATTTTTCCAAAATCTACATTTCTGGTAGCCATTAACGCCTCTAGACTTTGTTTTATATCATTTTTTACTGCCTTTTCGCTACTGCCTTCGTGCTCCACGAACAAGCCTCGACCTGTCTTTTTGTCTTGCACCCAGCCAATTCCTGCCCAAGCTTCTTCATTTGGTACATGAGCACGCTGTTCAGCCATTACCACATACAATCTATCACCCCATTCGCCAGGCAACTCTGTAAGTGCGGTTTTATTGATAACTATTTTTGACTTTGGCGGTATCACAGAACTAAGTTTTAGTAAATTATAGTTTGCAACGCCAGCATTATTTAGCGCAGAATCAAAAGCAGATAGCTGAGTTGGGCCAATCCCTATACCTGTTGATATTTGAATTTCCATTATTCTGCTTCCTCCCTATTTATGTTATCTATATCTATGCCTTCCTCAACCTGTTCACGCCTAATTCGAGTAGTTATTCTTCTCCATACAGCTGTTAGTACTCCGGTGGCAATAAGCCCAGCACCCACCATTTGTGGCCCTGGCAACTCAATCCCCTTACTAAATGCATAACCCATGACAGAGGCAGAACCAGCTAGCGCTGTTGCGCTTATCAATCCATAATTACGGCTTTCTGACTCTGTCATTTCTGGATTCTCTCGATATTTAACTGCAGATACAACGGCAGACCCGCCTAAAAAGGCTATGCCAGCTTTGGTTAACGGACTAAATTTTGCTTCAGGAGACACTTTTAAATTATTCTCTAATTTTGCGTTAATCCAGTCAATAGCCCTACCCCCGTTGTGGCTTGTTAATAATCCAGTCGCCGCAACAGCCCCCCCAGATTCAACCGCCATCGTAATACCACCTGCAACTGCACCGACAGTAACTGGATCTGCCCCATAAGCAATAGCTGTACCAATGGCTCCAAATCTAATAGCTTCATTCAGTGGACTAACTTCTATGCCGACCATGGCGATCTCTCCAGCTCTCCGAAAATTATGAAGAATGCTAGATTTATCACTAACTTTTGCATGATTGTTAGCGATTTCAATCTCAGGTTGGCTAAGGTTGTTCGTTGATTCTTCTGGACTTGTCATATACAAATTTCATATTAAAAAACGTCGTAAGTAGCTCCTTAATTGGAGTTCTTACGACGTTTAATCTTATAAAGTACTAGTGCCTATAATATCAAAATACTAAAAAATGTCAAGATATTTTTGTCAAATACTTATAACTAACCTAGAAACTTGACAATCCATATTATCAGGACTATAACTAAACATAGCACTTTATATGATTAACAGCGTGTCAACACTATGGGTTGACGCGCTATTTTAGTTTAGGATAGGAAAATTATGATAAAAGTAGCAATAATCGAAGATGACCCCGCCATTTTACAAATGTATCGATTAAAATTTGAGGCAGAGGGTTTTAGTGTTTACACGGCAGAAAATGGCGAAGCTGGACTATTACTATGCGAACGTAAGAATCCAGATATTGTCTTGCTTGACCTAATGATGCCAATTATAAGTGGTGATGAAATGCTCGCTAAACTCCGCGAAACAGATTGGGGTAAAAATATGAAGGTAGTTGTTTTAACTAATGTAAGCGAGGCAAAAATTGCAGAGAAAGTTAAAGAACTTGGCGTGATAGAATTGCTAACCAAAGCTCAGCTAACCCCTGCTAGTCTAGTTGATAAGGTACGAACCTTGGTTTAACATACCTATAAAATGACCGTTAAAACAAGGGTAATTAACTATTCCGATAGGTTGAAGATTGTTGACTTTCAGTCAGCTATTCATTTTTTATATCACAACCTAACAGATACCAGAAGCCGATTATTTAACGCAAATATTGGACTACAAAGAACCCACACACTGTTAAAAGAGCTAGGAAATCCTCAAGAAAACTATCCTTCTATTCATATTGCTGGAACATCAGGTAAAGGTTCAACAGCTTATATGACCAGCACATTGTTGACTATACATAACAAAAACACCGGCACGGTTACTTCACCACATGTATACGATATTCGGGAGCGCTTAATGTTAAATAATGCATTCATTTCTGAAAATGAATTTACTCAACTAGTTACAGATCTATTTAACCCAATTATCAAGCTACAGCAATCTGATTTTGGCCGTCCCACCTATTTTGAAGTTATGATTGGACTAGCGCATAGATGTTTTGCTAATCATAATATTGACTACGGAGTCATTGAAACCGGCATTGGAGGAAAGTTTGATTCTACAAATACCATAAACCGCGAAGACAAACTAGCTGTTATTACCAGACTTGGCTTTGACCACACAGAGATATTAGGTGACTCAATCAGCAAAATAGCCGAACAAAAAGCAGGAATAATTCCCATAAACGGACACGCTATTGCCCTGCTCCCAGATGACAAATCTGCTCAAGTTGCAATTGAGTCAGAAGCGAGCAAGAAAAACGCCACTTTGCAATTTATTGACCCAAAGAAAAGTATACTCAATCTTCAGCAAACTATTAATGGAATAATATTTGATTACCTATCCGACAACATAACTATAAATAACATCTTCATTCCGATACTTGGCAAATATCAAGCTGAGAACGCATGCCTTGCCATAGCAACATTAGAATTCCTAAGTAAACGGGATAATTTCAGGTTAGATTATCAAAAAATCAGAAAAGGTTTTATGAACGCTAAAATTCCTGCTCGCGCTGAAATAATGCGCATCAATAATACCCCCGTAATAATTGATTCCGCCCATAACCCTCAAAAGTTAGAAGCACTGTTTGGGTTAATAACTTCCCTTAAGCTACCTATTAAACCTCTGGTGGTTTTTTCCGCCAAATCCACAAAGGATTGGCAATCATCAACCTCAATTGTCAGTAAACACTCAGCTAAGGTATTTGCGACTCGATTTTTCGATAACCAGCCTAATCACCTTCAAAAATTATCAACTAACCCTGAAGATATTGCTCAGCAGATCATAACATCCGGAGGCGACGTAACTATATGCAATAACCCCATCTCTGCACTAGATATGGCCTTTAAAGAATCTAGGCCTAACCAGACAATTTTAATAACTGGCTCGATGTATATGCTTAGTGATCTTCATGACCATATAATAAAACTTAGTTCTCGTTAACCTCTAGGTCTAACTTGTATTTAGAGTAGCACTCTTTACAAATATGAAATTTAACCACTTTACTATTCAAATCCGGTGGACTCAACAGTATAGCACCGAAGTCATCAAGGATCTTGCCACATTTATTGCATTTTGGATAAATAGCCACTTTTTATATATTACCAAATTTGTAATTAGCCGTGAATGACTATTGCAGTAATCACACCCGTACTTTATCATGTTTAAGATATGAATCCAGATAAGACCCCACAAAAAGGCAGTGTTAAAGTTGCCGTAATCGAAGACGAAATTAGTATTTGTGATATGTACAAGATGAAGCTATCTTCTGCTGGTTACGCCGTAGAAACTGCTCACAACGGGCAAGAAGGGCTAGAATTACTCAACAACTTTAGGCCACAACTCATTTTGCTCGACTTGAAAATGCCTATTATGAGTGGCGACGAAATGTTAGCTAAGCTTAGAGAAACAGAGTGGGGTGCAGAGATTCGCGTAATTGTCTTGACGAACATTAGTAGAGATGAAGCTCCACGCAATCTGCAATTTTTAAACATTGATCGATACATAGTTAAGGCGCATCATACTCCGTCACAAGTATTAGAAATTGTTCAAGAGATTATCTAACTCTTATTATTAGATAATATTTGTGCTCTTGCTTGTGCAACTTAGGCTTTTGCCGTAACATACATATATGGCGAACAAGGTCGCAATTGTCGAAGACGATCAAGCAATAGCCCAGATGTACAGAATAAAATTCGAAGCAGAAGGGTACGACGTTGACACGGCCGAAAATGGTCTGCTCGGTTTAGAGCTTGCCGAAAACATGAAACCTGATATTATTCTGCTTGATCTAATGATGCCTGAGATGAATGGCTCAGAAATGCTTGCCAAACTCCGAGCAACCTCCTGGGGTAGAAATATCAAAGTTGTTGTTCTTACAAATATGGGTGAACAAGAAATACCAGAAGAAATCAAACAACTGAACGTTTCAGCAGTAATCCTTAAGGCAGACATGACGCCCAAACAAGTAGCCGATCTAGTAAAAAAACTCCTGTCTTCTTAAAAAAATTTGTTTTAACCATTGATTTAACTGATAATAATACTTATGAACATTGCAATTGTTGGGTTTGGCGAACAAGGTCGCTCATCTTTTAATTATTGGTTTAGTAAAGGTGACGTAGTGGTTATTTGTGATAAAAAACGTGACCTAGAGCTTCCAGCGGGCGCTATCGATAAACTTGGTTACAGTTATCTGGATGATCTCCATGAATTTGATCTCATAGTTAGGAGTCCTGCAGTACATCCAAGAACAATCCTTGAAGCAAACCCAGATCACCCTGAAATTATCGATAAAATCACCTCGAATACAGAAGAGTTCTTTAAAGTATGCAAAGCACCGATAATTGGGGTAACTGGTAGTAAAGGTAAAGGAACCACCTCAACATTAATTACACGCATATTAGAAGAGTCGGGTAAAAACGTACATCTTGGCGGTAATATTGGCACACCCCCACTTGACCTATTAAAAAACAATATATCCGAGAATGATATTGTTGTTCTTGAACTAGCAAACTTTCAACTAATCGACCTTAGATACAGTCCGCATATTGCAGTCTGTTTGATGATTACAGAAGAGCACCTTGATTGGCACCCTGATATGTACGAGTATATTAATGCAAAAAAACAGATTTTTGCACATCAGACAGTCAACGATGTTGCTGTATACAACGCCAAAAATGTTTACTCCACTGAGATAGCTACGGCATCTCCAGCACACTACAAGATAGGCTACGATGCACCCATAGACGAACATGAACCGATTGAATCTACTGACGGAATTTACGTTGACGGCAACCATATCAAGGCCTTTGGTAAGCATGTTGTCAGTCTGCATGATATCCACCTCAAGGGTCGTCATAATCTACAAAACGTCTGCGCTTCGATTGGCGCGACTTGGGACTTGATTGGAAAACGACCAAAAATTATCAAAAAAGCTTTAGACGGTTTTGTTGGCTTGCCACATAGACTTGAGGAAATCGGCACTCTAAATGGAGTAACTTTTGTGGACGACTCGTTTGGCACTAATCCAGCAACCGCAGAAGTAGCAATCAAAGCATATGACCAACCAAAAGTATTAATTATTGGTGGTTCAGATAAAAATAACGACTTCACCGACCTAATAGAAACCATCAATAACAGTAACATTCGCCACATTGTGGCAATTGGCGAAATGGGCCCACGTATTATAGAAATGTTGAAAAACTCGCCTAACAATAAAAACACACCATATACGATCATAAATTCCTCTCAAACAATGAAGGACATAGTATCCACCGCGATACACTTTGCTCAAAGTGGAGATGTAGTATTACTATCGACAGCTTGCGCCAGCTTTGATATGTTCAAAAACTATAAAGACCGTGGCGAGCAGTTTAAGGCAGAGGTTAACGCCCAAAACCTTGCATAACCCTTTGTAGTTGTTTAATCACTGGTTCTTCTGGTTGTAAAACTTTAGCTCTACCGTTTGATACTGTTTTTATTCGATTTTCAATCCAATGATAATGTGTGCACCCGAGAACAATTACATCAACTCCTTTACTGCAAACATCGTTAGTGATCATTGATATCTTTTCCTGGTCAATTTTACTTTCCTCGATCATTTTCGCCCAGTCACTACAATCAGGCTCGATCACCTCAATATTTTGCGCATAAGACTTCTTTAGACCTTGATACCTATCGCTAGATAGAGTTGATGGGGTTGCCAAAACAGCAATTTTGTTAGATTTTGTACTCTCACAAGCTGGCTTAACCATTGGCTCCATGCCTATTAAAGGAACTGTTATTTCACTCCGCAGTCGATCTATTAACGTCGTTGTAACCGTATTGCAAGCTATCACAATGACATCACACCCATCGGTAGTCATTTTTTTTAGAATTGGTAGCACAAGTTTTATCAACTCTGCTTTTGTCTTCGTCCCGTAAGGTACGTTTTGGGGATCATTCATAAAAACAATATTGTCTTTCGGGAAAGCCTCTTCTATAGCCTTGGCAACTGACAACCCACCGACACCAGAATCAAAAACCCCTATCTTCATAAATTGCTTGTGGACATCTGAGCCCTTGTTGCTCTAATTACATTCTCAAACAATGCACACACAGTTAATGGACCAACCCCACCCTTAACGGGCGTTATTGTTATGTTGGGCAAGTTCCTAACTTCTTCTGCTACATCACCAACTAATCCATTACTATCAGTTGCGACGCCCGCATCAACTACGACTGCTTTTTCTTTTATCATATCTTTAGTAATTAATCCTGGAACCCCTGTTGCGCAAATTAAAATATCAGCTTTTTGTACCTCTTCTGTTAAGTTGTTGACCTTTTTGTTAACAACATGAATATTGTATCCCGACTGTAGCCACATCTTTGCCAAAGGCCTACCAACCAATCTGCCGTGACCAACAATAACTACTTGTTTATCTGTAAAATTCACGTTATATCCAGCCAACAACCAACTGATAGCCATTGGTGTAGCAGGGTCATAGATGGCGTTTTTGCCCAAAGCATCGACATCCTTAACTGGCGTGACAGAATCTAAAACTTCTGAGGTCTGTGATTTATCAGGCAATGGGATTTGAACGATAACTCCGTGAACATCATTGTTCTTGTTTAGGCTATTTATAAGCCTGGTCGCTTCTGACTGATCAATAGTATGAACATCAACTTCAACTCCAATATCTGCACCATAGTTCTGCTTTAATCTCATATAGCTATCAACAATAGGGTCAGGGTTGGTTCGAATAATCGCCAACTTGGGACTAATTTTATGTGATTGACGCAAAGTACGAACTTGTTTTGCCTGACGTTCTTTAATAAATCCAGCCAACTCACCGCCATTTAATTCTTTCATATCTAATTTGTTATTTTAGCATAATTGAATAACGACCCATCCTCTAAATAGGTCGTTATCAACTGATATACTTATATATTGAATTTCTATGCGCTTGGTGGAGTGGTTGTGTTATTGTTTTGCGCTGGTGGCGTCTGAGAGTTTCCTCCGCTAGTTGATGGAGTTGCCTTTGCAGGAACAGACCCTTCATACTTTGCGTCGCCAAAGCCCAAAATCAATAATCCGATTAATGAAAATATTATCAATCCAAACACCGCAAAAACAGTATCTTTGCCAAATTTTTTAGCCAATTCTAAAGCTATTAACACATACAAGACTAAGGCAGCTATTCCAAAAACAAATCCGATTATTGGGATAACACCCCCTAAACCGACAATTGCCCACCATCCAGGCTTACCAGCAATTTCGGCCAACACCCATCCGTTGTAAATTGGGATGATAGCTTTCCAGCCTTCTACCCCGGCCTTTGTGAATACCTTCCATAATGCAACAATAGCAACGACCACAAAGACAAGCCATATGATCATAAAAAACCCTGAAAATATTAGCAACCCAGCAGTTGCCTCTGGACTAGCCGTTGAATTATATGTAGTACTGTATGTTTGTGCTAAAACATCAAGCATATTCCCCTCCTATGCTCTTAATTAATATGCTCGAATTATATACCTGTTTTGCTAAAAATAAAATGCTTTTTTTGCGCAATCTAACATTTTACAAACCACTATATATCTGTTAATATATCTAGCGTGTTGGGCCAGTAGCTCAGTTGGTTAGAGCACCTGCCTCTTAAGCAGGGTGTCGAGGGTTCGAGCCCCTCCTGGCCCTCCATTATTGTTTATGTTTTTATATCTACTACTCTATGATTATTAACCCAAGCAAAGCATCTGTCTTGTTCTCGGTCATTCTAAATCTATAACCATTTTTACTTTTTACTTTTTACTTTGTACTTCATATGAGTATATTCAACATTTTCAAGAAGGTTCACATCATAGACCATCCATAAGTCTACGCGACACCTAGGTCTTTCCAGTGACTTTGGTTTCCATTTATGAAAACCTTCTAGTATTGGCAGTACAATTGGTGCAACATCGATCTTGCGGGCATATCCAAAAAGATCAATATGCTTGTCGCTTACTCTTACCTCATTTTTGCTGTTCTGACTGTAACGATCCGTGCCTGTGGCTATAATCTGATTGATTAGTTCATTTTTGGGCAATTTATGTTTTTCAGACTGAATGCCACGTATTATTAAATCCTTGCCCTTAAAGTTAGCGAGCAATGCTCCATCAATGTACTTACCAACTTTCTCCAGATCTAGTTTATCGTTAAAGGTATAGATAGGAATTGAGATTGTGTATTCTTTGCTCATGTTATAAGCATATATTAATCACAGAATCTAACATTATTTTAGTTGTAGTACGATCAGCTATGTCAGCTAATTCTATCTCGCCGATGCATATATGAAAGTCTTCCTTTTTGCTACAATACAAGAGTGAATAAAGCAGAAGTAGTTAGTTATATAGAGTCGCAGAAGAGCCTGCATTTATATAAAGAACTGCAAAACGCTTTTATTGATGTGCTAAGCAAGTTACCCAAAGAGCAATTCGAGAGAATGCGTAAGTATCTAATAATTATGGCTTTTCATGAAGGAACGATTGGTCAAGTAATGCACTTTGAGGCAAGAAACGATAACTTTGCAGTTATGCAACTTTACATTCCAAAAGACATACCAAACGATGTTCTAAGATGGGTTATTGCACACGAGCTAGGACATGTAATGCAGGGGAGAAATTGGCAAATGCATGACGGCGATAAGCTTGAAGCTGATGCAACTGCTTTTGCTAAGAAAATTGGTTATCTCAAAACTAAATCGATTAACGACTGGTTGACCTATAAGAACTCTGAAAAATAGCTACCGCATCATACACGATGGCCCTCTAGTACTGAATTTTAATCTGTGGGCTACATACTTTGCTCTAAGCTTTGTCTTCGAGTTTTTGCTTGAGGGAAAAGAGATCTTTTGGAACTTGCTTTTTGCTCTTACGTCTGGCAAATCCTACAAATAACTTACCAATACCACGCCCTATGAGTTCAAGTTCAAATGTAACTTTCGAGTGTAACCCACCCTGCACAGGTTTGACACTTATTGAGATAAGAGCCTGCATTGGACCATTGTCTATTCCCTTAGCAGAAATTCTCTTCGGTGGATTATACTCAATCACCTCCGACGTAACTTCTCTAGGGCCACCTGGCATTTTTCGGAGTTCAGTATTACGCGTACCAACTCTAGTGGGGCCTTTAGGTTCTTTTTTAGAACTTATGATTGCTTCTTGCCACTCGCCGTGTTTGTCGAGCTGAGCTATGTACGCAAACACGTCATCGGGTTTTCGATTAATCTCAACACTAGATTTAATCATAGTATTGATTTTAACTATTTTTTCAAAAAAACCAACCAAATATTTTAAAGAGCCAAAACTGTTGATCTAAGTCCATAAAATAGCCATATTTTGGTTGCGATAGCCTCTGCTAATACCATCCAAATTCTCTAGTACACTGAGTTTCTTTTTAACGTTTTTGCTACAATAAAAAATAATGAAAAACAGAAAAATATTAAAGTCGGTGTCGTAATTGTTTTAATACTTGTTGGTTTATTTTTGCCATTAGGAAGTTATACAACTACAAAAGGATGCCCTGTCGACCCGACTCCTACCAAAAGACTTCATTTAATATTTAGGGATTCAATACAAGAAATCAAAAATAGCGATGTTGAACCACCTACAAATGTTAGTTGCTCTATGAATACTAAATATGCGCTTTATTTTCTCTAAACATAGTTGTAGTAGCATCCACGATGTCCATCAAGTTCATGAAGCCACCAAAGTGTGACTTTTAAATTGACACAGTAATGGCTAGAACCCGTGACACTCGTGTGGTGGAGGGGTGCGAATTGTCAGAGGCAATTTGCAAGGAAATCTTCCGATTAAAACTTGTTTTCAGTTGTTAGCTTTCGAGTTCGCTATACTAGCAAATAGCACTATCATTATTCCTGCATTTAGTTTATGCTTATTACATGGATTATCAAGAACAAAATCAAAATTTACCTCAAGCAAATATACCAGAATTAAACACGACGAATACAAGCAAAGAATCAAAAAAACCTATTTTACTTATCGTTTTGTTAATAATAGCTACTGCTTTAATTGCCTCTGGTGCTACTTATTTTTGGCAAAAATCAAAAAATAATGCTTCAGTTGTAAAGCTAAACGAATCTCAATCAAAAATAAATCAGTTGGAACAAAAGCTAACCGAGTTAACCAACGAAAAAGAAAAACCGCAAACGACTGTTAATCAACCCAAGACTAGCAACACACCAAACCCTGACCTAATTCCAGGAGACGCTGATACTCACCGAGACGATGGCAGAACATTAATAACTCTCGTTTGGAAGCAATCCCTAAAACCTACTGAAGTATGGATGGAGTATGGAACTGACCCAAGTAATCTTGATAAATCGTCATCAAAACTAACAAAAGAACTTGGAATGGGATCGGATACGTATACACAAGGATATAGTGTTGCTGTTAGTAATTCCGAATTAGAGCCCGGCAATACCTACTATTATCGCGTGGTAGCAACGATTAATGGAGAAACACAGAAAAGCGCAGTAGCAAGCTTTGTGGCTGTAAAATAGAACTCTGACAATAGATCATATATTATTTTGTTGCCATTGCTTAGATCATAAGGTTAGATAAATATTAACACTCTAGTTGAGTTTGCTGAGTGAGGAACACGGAGTTACTGCAAAGCAGATGTTAAACGAGCAAGGCTATCTAAGAACTTGTCAAATAATTTTCTTCTATCCCATTCATTAACATCCACTCTTTTAGAGTTGCTAAGATTTTGTTTTTGAACTTTAGCTAAATCGCTTACCACCTTTTTATCATAAGCCACGACAACACATTCTTGATTTAACTCAAACGACCTAATATCCATATTACTCGAGCCTATCACTGCTATATCATCATCTATTGTCATGTGTTTTGAATGCAATAACTTTGGATACTTATATAAGTATATTTTCACACCTGCCTTCATTAACTGGTCGTAAAATGACCTCTGGGCATGTCCAACCATCCATTGATCCATTGCCATAGAGTTAATTATCTTTACATCAACACCTCTCAAAGACGCAGAGGTTACCGCCTCCAACATAGCCTCATTTGGCACAAAATATGGATTTGTTATTACAACCTTGCTTTGAGCTTTATACATCAATGACGCAAACAATCTTGAGTTATTTGAGTTGTCAAACCCTGACCCACTTGGTACTAATTGAGCAACTACATCTCCTGCTTTTTTGGGCATTTTCCTAAACTTAGGGCTAATGATTTTCTGCAGTCGTTCTCCACTTTCAAAATACCAATCACATGCAAATACCGCCGAGCATTGTCTAACTATTGGCCCACTTAACTTAACAACCAATTCATCGTAATATATATCGTCCTTTCTATGGTATGTCCTGTCTATCATATTAAGTGAACCGATGTAGGCATATTTGTCATCTATAACTACAATCTTGCGGTGGTTTCTAAGGTCAGGCCGATTATACTGGCTTGGCCTAAACTTAATTGGCAACATTTCGTGCCATTCAACACCAATTTCTGTTAGAAGCTTTTTCATTTCTTTGCGTTTTGGATATGCTCTGTATCCCATACCGTCAAAAAGTAACCGAACCCTTACTCCTCTATCTACTGCCTCCTTCATAGCATCAAAAAGAGGTTTTGTGGTCTTATCTAATGCAACAATAAAGTACTCTATATGTACGAATTCCTTAGCTTTTTTCACTTCATTAATAAGATCCTTGACCGAATCATTATATTCTGGCTGTATTATCACAGAGTTGCCACCACTAGCCGGGAATTTAGCAAGTGATCTGTTTAAGGATATCAATGACCTTGCTCGGGCCTTTTGTTGTTCAGATAAACTCCCTATATCATCCTTCATGCTATCTGTTATGTTTGATATAAGCTTATCGGCAGTCCTCTGCATATTTCTTCGGTTTTTTGATAACCTTGGGTTACCGATTATCAAAAACAAAAGTATCCCTAAGCCCGGCAATATAAATAATAGTAGTAGCCATGCAATAGCTGAATTTGGATTTCTCTTCCTGGGAATATAGATAATAAATCCAATCCGAATAATCCAATCAATAATAAATAATGCAACTGCTGTCCACGTTAAATTGTCAATCATAGAGGTGATTATATCAGATGCAGGAACCATCAGAAAATGCTACTAGTTCGCTGAATTTGGGTCGCCAGGACATGATGACGGTGCTGAATAACAAACAGTGTCCTTTCCCCAAGAGTTTCCAGAGAATGTTTTATTTTTTGCACCTGTATCAAATGCATAAATACCACCCTCTAGGCTAAATTTTGGATATCCGGATTGGGCTGTGTATACATTATCAATTATTTGGATTGATCCGATCCCAGATGATCCTCCATAAAATCTTACTGGATAATAGCTACCGCCTGATATTTGATTATGTTTTACAATATAATTCTTATCTGGATAGCTATCTTCGTCAGCATAAACCACAACTGATCCAGTACCGTTAAACGGTGGCGAGCTTGAATTATCTCGACAGCCTGCACCCGGACCGTTAGAGAAACCACCATTTGTGCATGCTTCCCATCGGTTTCCTATAATTGTATTTTCCTCTATATTAACCGTGCCGTTATTGCTAGAAAAGTATACGTCTGCTGCATGACCTTCATAACGAGTATCTGAATGGAATGGCTTATCGTCATAATCATAAATGTAATTTCTGTAAATATTGATCGTTCCACCAGGGTCAGTATCTCCGAATGCATCAATATTATGCGACCCCCCTCTTACCTGAGAATATTTAAGATTAAATTGCCCGTAACGCGCCCTGATATTGTATTCAAATCTATTACCATCATCAATGATACAATGGTCAAAATTTACATTCTTTGGAGAAGTTGAACCATCACCGATAAACAAAAATCCGTTCTCTGAAGTGGCTGAACCAGTATATAAAATCTTACAATTTTTAAAGGTCACATTACTGGCAGTTATATAAATACCTCTGGGATCTGTGGCGTTAATTTGAATACCATCAAAAGTTTTGCCATTATCCGAAGTAGTAAAGTCTCGCTGTGCCATAGTAGTAAAACTTGTTCCCTTAGCTGGACCAGTGTTTTGCAGGGTGGCCGGCCAGGTCCATTCAGCACTAACATCATTACCAAACTTTACAAAATTATTGCCAGTTCCTGATGCAGAATCATCGTGAGCAATGGTTACATTTCCTGTCCTGGTACCATTTTCAGCTTCTAGAGATATACAACATTGACGATGCTTTAGAAAACGCCAGCACTATTGTACCCACCAACGCAAACAAGCTTATGACAATAAGAGTAGTTTTTCTTTTCTTCGTGTCTTTAAGTTTTGTTGTTTGCATATACATTAGTATACCACTCTACCTCAAGCGCTAACCACAAACCGATCCATTAGATAGATGCGGATTACCATTATCGATATTTTCTCCTGTTTCGATTACAGTATTACCAGTTCGTTTCCAGCCATCTGTGGGACCAACCCTAAACCATGTCATGCCGTCCCATCCAGGGCCAAAACCCACACAAGGATTGAATATAGTACTGAAGCGATTGTATTTGAAAATAATATTAGAAGTACTAAACCCACCTAAATTATTCGACTCTGAAGGGCTATAATCTTCAGCATATATAGTAGCGCCACCACCTGCAAAAAGATTATTTTGCACTGTAATGTTATTACTTGACCGTAAGCTGTTCCATATTGCAATAGCAGAATCGGTGTAGTTACTGTCATCTGATGTCATATAAAATGTATTATGATCAATCATGCCATTATTCGCACCTTCCGTCTGGTATCCGTCAATATGACCATTGGATGTTTTGTTCGTAAAATCATGGAAATAGCTATTTTTAATAGTAAAATTATCGCCAGTCGTCTGCGAATATGCCACATCTGCCCAACTAAACACCCCATCATCGGCTCCGTAACAATTTATTGACTCTATATTAACACTCTTACCTTGATGCCAAATGCAAGCATGAACGCCTTTAGATCCATTAATCTCCACATTTGATATAGTGGCACTTGCGCCATTTTCGATATATATAGAGCCCCGACCATTAGCTGCAGTTCCAACAAGTCCAGTATTACATGTAATCTTTACGTTTTTTATAACAATATTGTTACCGGTCGCCCTTATACATCCAGAAATATCTTGACAACTTATTGTTGTATTATCTTTATTGACATCAATAACTCTTGATAGGCTCCCTGAATTCTTTATTAGAACACCACCTGAACATTCGCTTAATTTTGGGCCAGTATTATTCGGTCCTGCCCATCCACAATCTTCTAGGTGAGACCATAAATAAGCCCCGCCTTGTTGACATTTACTGTTGACACTACCAAAAATTATCGCTTTACCTCCTGAAGCAGTCTGATCATTAACAACTTTTGCTATACCATCGCTTGCCCCATTCTCTGCTTCTATCTGTAATGATATTGTTGAGGCCTTAGAAATTACAAGCATAGAGATACCCAAAACTGCAATAAGCCCAATAACATAAATACTAGATTGCCTTATTGTAATAGTTGCACGTCCAGGTCTAAGATTTCTAGTCCTTAATATTTTCATCTATCACTAGCATAACATAAGCTAGTTAACTACCGACAAATACGGATCCACACCACATACTAAGAACTACCCTAAATATATTAAACCAGTAAAAGAAATTCTAATTACCACCAACTTGTATATTTTTGTTTCAAGAAAATATAACTTAACGGGTACGATACTTGTGTATAATACTTCAAGTGAATAATATCCGACCAAAACATCTAGTACTTGTTAGGCATGGAGAAAGCGAAGGCGATGTTAGAAGATCAAAGATGGACCAACCCACAAGAAATGTCCTGAAAAAACACCCTAGAGATGAGGAGCAAACAGAACTAGGGCATCGCCAATCTTTAATTACGGGTAGGTGGATTTTAAAACATATCCTACAAAGAAACAATATTGAGTGTTTTGATTGGCAAATGACATCACCACTAATACGCACAATTCAATCTACAGAATCGCTCTCACTTAATAAACCATGGATAGAAGAACCTAAACTACTTGAGAGAGATAGGGGCTTGATTCAAGGAATGACAAGAGCAGAACATCAAGCAGAATATCCAAACAGTTTCACAGAAATGAAAGAACATCCATACTATTGGCGCCCACCAAATGGTGAATCATTGCTACGAGTTTCAATGCGTATTGGGGAATTGATAAATAGTTTTATGGAAAGTGATGCAAATTCAGCTATATTTATGACACATCGTGACTTGATTTGGTCATCCTATCTGCCTTTAATGATCACATCGGTTGAAAATATAGAAAGCGTGGACACCGAAAAAATTGAAAATAGCCAAATTACTTATTGTACAAATGTTAATCCACATACAAGAAAAGTCGAATCGACTGAGTTGTTATGGATACAAACTACTACACCCTGGAAAAGCTCAGACTCAGAGTTGAGGAAACTTCACAGTTAGGTTAGCTATCAAAAAGGGCTTCACTATAATGTCATCGAGAAATATTTGTTATATTTTTACAATATCAGCAATATTAAAGGCCAGAAAATGTCTTGGGTGTATTATCATTAATGTTGTTTGAGCCAACGCTAGGTTTATTAACGTAATTATTTGGAGATGAACCGTTATTTGAGGGAGGGGTTACAGAAGTCACTGTACCGGGCGTAGGCGATGAGTGCATTGCACCCGTGAAACCATGCATGGAATTATGATTCGTTCTCGACATAACAAACCAAACAGCGCCTCCCGTAATTCCCGAAATTACAACAATCGGAATAATTACCTTTAATAACTTGGACAATCTGGCAAAAAGAGATGGCTTTGTAGATACATAAGACGTCCCTGGCTTAGGTATACTTGTTTGCGGATAATATACTTCTGGCGCTGGTGTTGTCGCATCAGGAACTAGAGTCGTAGTATTAGAACTTTGCGGTGGGGTGGTTGGTGCTGGAGTTTGAGTAGGCGTAGGCCTGGTAACGCTCTGTACCGGTTGTTGTGTGGGGGTGGCTGGGTTCGGAGATACCGTTGGCTGAGTGGGTGACGCAGGAACTTGAGGTGGAACTAGTGATAATGTTAGCGTTTTTGCGCCCACAGACACCACATCACCATTTGATGCTTCTGTGAATAATTTTGAAGATGGACTGGCCAATACACTAATATTTGTATTCCCTCCACTAGTTTTTGCTGTAAACCTGAGCTTTGCAATAAATACCGTGCCTTTCGGATAATTGGCTACATTATATCTACTTATTGTAACTGAACCTGGGCTAGAAGTTGATTCAGGAACATCATTACTTATTGGAGATCCCGTGTAATCTGCACCTCCATAAGACAACTTGGTGCTGTCATAGTTCACAACTGCATGAGCAACTGTCACACCTGAATCAGTAGTTGATGACAAAGTTACATAAACATCAGAGCCTTGTGTAACGGTCTTAGTGTTCGTAGATAGGTTAAAATCGCCAGTCGCTGCATAAGTAGCAAACACAATCCAAGCCATAAACGCACTAATCAATACAATAAAGCTTAGTTTCATTGGTGTTAATTTAAACGAGCGATAGTGACGTCCGTGAGTTTGTTTTGTGCTATTCTTTATATTCTTCATATTATTTTTCATATTATTTCTTCCATAATGCTAATAACTTACCTAGATCTTCAATGCCTACCATGCCATCGGGTTGCCCATTCGCGCCATTGCAATCTCCATCCTTTCCGCTCGTAACTGACTTCTTCCAATTTGCCAGCAATCTAGCCAGATCCGGCAAGTCAACTGTACCACTTGAATCAAAGTCACATGCCTTACCTCCAGAAGATGGCGCAGTTACTGTGAAGCTCATGGTTTGTTTTGCCTCCAGGTTGGATGTATCCACAGCCGTTACTTCTAATGTATGGGTACCTTTAGTTACAGTTGTCGTAGCGGAATATGGCGAAGAATTGTCTGAGCCAATTTCTTGTCCATCTAGTTTGAATACAACTCTTTGTATCGCTATATTATCGGATGCATTTGCTGAGAAGGTAAATGATCCTTCGGGAATTGGAGTACTCGAGTTTGGTGGATTGGTAATACTAACATTCGGTTTTGTAGTATCTGGTATAACATTATTTATTGTTATGCTGATTTCAGTGCTTGTTCTTTTATTTCCAGATACATCTTCGGCCATCGCAGTGAGTTTATATGTTCCATTTGTATATTTAGTAGTGTCTAAGTCGTAGGTATACGGCGACATGCTATCTGCTGGAGTAAGTGGACTTCCGTTGAGTAGAAATGTAACACTCTTAATAGCGTCATTATCACTTGCCTGAGCAGTTAATTGCTTGGTTCCGCTTAATGGTGATGTGGGTGCAGATACCGACACTTGTGGTGGAGTAGTATCAATAACCGTTAAACAAGGATTTCCTTGCGCATCTGTAGGCACACATCCGGTGTCTTTTACGAACAGTACTTTATCTACCTTGACCCCACTTTCCCTTCCTATCAAACTCATAGTATAGGTTCGTGCAGAAAGGTTAACGCCTACTGTTTTATAACTTTCATTTCCGCTATGATAGTCGACCCACTTCCATGACCCCACGGGCACATTAACGTCCCCGATGGCAACACAGCCACCGTCGTCATTTTTAAACCATACTGAATCGTTTCCTGCTGTTTCAGCACTCATCCTAACCCAAAGCTTATACTCTCCCTCTTGTCCTGATGGTACGGTATATTGTTGGGTAACTTTACCTAAAGATTCGTCTGAGCACTCCGTTGCTGCCTGTGCCTTGTGTAATGATAAAACTAGCGACACCGACAAAAGAAGAGCCGTGAGTAGTACTATCATCTGTAATTTTGTTGATTTAAGTATTTTTATATACATCTTTGATAACTTTATCTTACCTTATTTCATAGTTTATATGCTTATATTCATTTGTCAATATTTGTTTTTTTCTGAATTTTCAAATATTTGCCCTATACTATACCTTAAGCATGATTCGCGCAAACTTACATGGCTTTACACTACCCGAGCTTTTAGTGACAATAGTAGTCATCGGTATTGTATTTATGGGGCTTAGTAGTATTTTCATCAGCATTCAGCGTATACAAGTCAAAACAGCCTATTTAGAAAGTGCGACTAGGTCAGCGCAAAAAGAAATCGAATCATTACGCAATATTAACTATAACAATTTAACCGCTGGTCAAAACATTGACTTTAGTGACCAGCTAGTTGATCTGCCAACCGGAAGCACAGGAAGTGTAGCCGTTACTGAGCCTTCACCGGGACTAAAAAGAGTCGACGTAACCGTTACATATAGTTATGAAGGACAAACTAAAAATGTAAACTTAAGCTCATTAATAGGAGTAATCGGAATCGCGCAATGAAAGATAACGGATTTACCTTGGTAGAGCTTATGATAACGATCGGCCTGACAGCCTTACTTATGGGAGTAGTGTTGACTTTTGCTATGAACAGCTTGGTTCAATATGCTAAGACTGAAGTAAGAACGGATCTGCTCAACGAAGCTCAAGCAGGTTTAGATGTTATTAACAATGATATAAGGCTATCGGGCAATGCCGATCTTAATAACAGAATATCTGATGATAATGCACCTGGAGCCCCTGATGATAAACTAAGCTGGCTTTCAGACTCTGATACATTAATTTTAGCCACAGCAGTAGAAGATACTAATGGTGATATTATTTTTGCAGACCCCGCACTGTATATTTCTGAAAAAGATAACAATGTTTACTATCTAGACAACGGCACTCTGTATAAGCGCACTTTAGCAAATGACGTTTCTGGAAATACCACAAAAACTACCTGCCCACCACCCCAGGCGACCGAAACATGTCCCGCTGACAGAAAATTGTTAAGTAATATTGAGACATTCCAGGTCAAATACTATAACGACCAAAACGCAGAAGTGACACCCACAGAAGCACGGTCTGTCGAATTATTTGTTAAACTACAAAAGACTTCTTATGGTCAACCACTATCAGTAGAATATTCAACAAGAATGGTGTTTAGAAATGATTAAGAAAGCAAACAGCCTTAACAAAAACCAAAATGGAATGCTACTCATTAGTATTATGATTATTGCGGGCGTTCTGATTATTATAGGATTTTCGATAGCTAGCCTATCTATTAGTCAATTTACCATCAGCAACAACAAAGTTTACACCGCCAACTCTTTGATGGTAGCCGAAGCTGGAGTAGAACAAGCAATGCTTCAGTTAAATCAAAATGAGAATTTTACTGGTGATACAACTGAACAGGTTTTCTTCAATAACACTACCCAGGGTCGAGGAGTTTATACCTCAACGGTGACCGACGATCCTGGTGATACTAACGCTAAGATTATTACTTCAACAGGAAAAGTTTATCGCTACAATCAAACAACAAACCCAATTGGAACGCGTATTGTTAAAGTAACCATAGTTGGGACAAGCTCAACCGGATATTCAGTACATTCTGGGCCAGGAGGGCTAATACTTGGAGGTAGTGCAAATATCACAAACTCAGATGTCTACGTTAACGGTACCATAACAATGAATGGATCTGCTAAAATTGGGACTTATGCGCAACCCGTTAATGTAAATGTGGCCTATAATTCTTGTCCTGCCGGAAACAACCCTGGACCAACCTATCCAACGGTTTGTTCTTCTGGTCAGCCAATCTCTACAGCTTGGAGTACGGCTATCTACGGAACGGTCTGTGCAACCAACCAGACTAGTAATAATTACCCTAGCGGAAACCCTAGCGGAAACATTTTGCCAGGAAGCACCGGTGAAGGCCTTAAAACTGGCTGTACCGCACCACCAGTACAGCCACCGAGTTATGACCGAGCGGGACAAATTGCATCAGTAACAACTACAGGATCCGGTAATAGCAACACTTACGTTTGTAAAAATTGGCCGTTCACTCGAACCTGGCCTGCTAATTTAGAGCTAACAGGAAACGTAACCATAGGAGGCAGTTGTGATGTAACCATTAATGGCAATGTATACATCACTGGAAACCTGACAATCAATGGCGCCGCAAAGGTAAGAATTGCCGACGGAGTTGGCACAACCCGACCAATGATTATTACTGATGGCAACATAACTACAGGTGGTTCGGCGCAGATAATATCTAACTCCTCGGGTACTGGAGCACATTTTATTAGTTTTAAGACAAATGCTAGCTGTAACCCAAACTGTACTAGCTTATCGGGTAACGATCTAAAGAATAGTCAAACCCTACAAACTGTTTCAGTAGGTGGTGCAGCTAACTTGCCTGGCATGATTTTTCAATCTTACTGGGGAAAAATTACCATTGGCGGTAGTGGAAATATCGGTGCAGCCGCTGGCCAAACCATCGACTTAAGCGGCGCTGGAACCGTCACCTTTGGAACTGAATTATCATCAGGAAACCGAACTTGGACTATCAGTAGTTATCAAGAGTCATTCCCGGATTAAATCATGGAGCCAAGTTACCCAACCAACAAAACAGATACCCCTTCTTCAGCTCCTATTAACGAGAACAGTACATTAGGGCAAACTTCTAACGTTCATGACAACAAAAAGGACGATAAATACGCTCAGGCACTTGCCAGTATGGCGTTACTCGACTCCAAGATGCAAGAGAAACAACAACCAGAAATTAAACACTTCATTTCCAAAAAAACATTAATTTACATCGTGCTATCACTTATTGTTAGTATTATTGGTTTATTTATTTCCAGGTCTATATTGAGTGGATCTGGTGCAGAAAAGACCAGTAACGATGATACTGTAAAACAGTTAATAGATACCACAAAAGAAGTCCAAGACCTCAAAGACCAAGAATAGTTTCTGCGCTTGAGCTTTATGATATACGAATGTTATTCTTGATACATGGATACATTAGCGCAAACAAGCAATACCATTGATACAACAATACCTTATACTCCTCCAACTAAGCAAAAATCAAATAGCACCCTTATATCAGTAGCTATACTAGGAACAATAAGTATTCTAATCGCCGTTATTGTTGTAGTTGTTATGCAAAAGAAAAAGAACAGGAAAGTCAAAGCCCAGTTCAATGAGACTACCACCCCACAAACAGCACCACAGCCTCAAGTCCCAGCATCAAATGTTCTATCGCAAAACCAACAGCAGTCAAATACACCAACACAAATAGGAGAAAACCACACAAATAATCAACAACCTCCAGAGAATCCACCTTTACAATGATTATCTCAGTACATATTCGAGTCTGATACTCCCAGTTCATATGATGTTATATCATCAAGAAAGCTGATACCATGCCATGGATTAAGATCTGGCTTAGTTTGGTAAACTCTTAATTGATTGATCATAATTTTTAAAACTACCAAATGTATGCTATGCACTCAACCCTATATTGTGCCTTAAATAAACAAAACAACAGTTTGAAATAATTATCAAACTTATTTCTTTGATTTATTTTTCTTAACTAAGAAATATACAATTTGTGCACTACCGTATATAGCAAAAGCCCAAAATAGAGTATTGATTAAAATCATATTGTATTGAGTATCTCCTCCTAAGCTCTCAAAACCTTGATTAGTGTCTTCGTTTGGCACAAATGTTACATGAATTTTATAATATGCCGGAAAGCCTAGCCATTTCTCTGTCTTAGTGCCTAGAATTGTTTCTTCGCAAGCACTAGGGCTAATGCATGGATTAGAGTTGTAGCTTACTTCGCTCCGATATAGAAAAATCGACAACCCCAAGGATACCACCAGAATTACCACCATCTCTAGGTATTTTTTTCTTCTCATACTGGCCAGTATAATGAACGACCAAGTGTGATTCAAGTTTTATCAAAGCATAAAAACCACCCTAGAGGGTGGCATTTCTTGAAAGATTTCGTTGTGGTACACCGGGAGGGATTCGAACCCCCGACCCCTTGTTCCGAAGACAAGTGCTCTAATCCGCTGAGCTACCGGTGCGAGTTGGCGCAAAATCGTAATGCAATCCTAAAGTTATCTAGCACATGGCAAAATAACAATGTATATTATAACAGATTATTTAGGATTATTCTTATCTGTTTTTTGATGAAGCTCGCGTTTATTATCGCCAGGTGGTAATTGTAGTGGCGCTCTGGGCTGTTTTGCTACCTTTACTGCCATTTCTATGAGTTTTGAAAGTTGTATTGCCTGATCCAGACTCATACCCACTCTTGAAACTGTTTGTGGTTTTGTGTTGCCTGCCATGACAGTAAAGTCAATTGTCACGCCATTGATATTTGAGCTAACTCTAGCAGAGTCTGTAAAAGCAACTTTATTGTCTATCGGTATAACCATAGTTATCTGTTTTAAGAGTTGCTCATCAATCAATGGTTCTTTGTCAGCATCTTTTCCATATCCTGCCAACTCCCAGAGCTTCATTGATTCTTGATCTGATACTTTAAAGTGATTAATCAACATTAATAACACATCCTCATCTGGTAAACGTTTTCCGGCCTCAATATCTTTGAGTAGATCTAAGTCGACCTCAACAGCACCACTAACTTCTAGCAAACTTTCTTTTGCTTGTTCTCGCAGATTCTTAAGGCGCAGACCAATAACTTTATAAGGCGTAGATTCTCCCATACGCTACTATGTTACGCTGTTGATCGTACAAAATGCAAGCAAAACCGTCTATAATATACCCGTATGGATATTCAATCTAATGTAAGTCTTAAGAATTTTAGCTCTATGCGTCTTGGCGGAGATGCGCGCTACCTTGTACAAATAAACAGCATTAATCAGCTAACCGAAGCCCTTACTTGGGCCGAACAACATATCCTAGATACTATAACAATCGGCGCCGGTAGCAATATTGTGTGGCGCGACAGTGGATTTGGTGGTCTCGTTATAGTTAATAGAATAAGGCAATGGCAGGTACAAGAAATTGGCGGATCAAACACTGCTCTTTTTACCATGGGTGCAGGAGAGAATTGGGATGATTCTGTCAGAAAGACGGTTGAAATAGGATATAGTGGCCTGGAAAATTTATCTCTCATACCAGGAACGGTTGGAGCAAGTCCAGTGCAAAACATCGGTGCGTACGGTACAGAGCTTAAGGATACGTTAGTTTCGGTTCGGGTATACGATAAAAAACAACATCTATTCAGAACTCTCTCTAACAAACAATGTGAATTTGCATATCGCGACAGTTGTTTTAAGTCATCACAGAAAGGTCGTTACGTTATCGTATCGATCACTTGTAAACTTCATAAGCAAAACCAAAAACCCCCATTTTACGAAAGCCTACAAAAATATCTTAATGACAAAAAGATAACGTCGTACACTCCAAAAAATATTCGCAAGGCAATCATAAGCATTAGAGAGAGTAAATTGCCCAACCCAGATAAAATCGCCAATAATGGTTCTTTCTTTGCTAACCCAATCATAAACAAAACGCAAGCGCAAAAGATTTTAGCTAAATACCCCGATGCACCACATTGGGAAATGGCCAGTGGAATAAAACTATCCTCTGCTTGGTTAATCGAACAAGCGGGCTATAAAAAAGGCCACCAAGACCTTGAAACTGGTATGGCATTATGGAAAAATCAAGCGTTAGTGTTAGTAAACGAAACAGCTAAAACAACCAATGATTTACTAATCTTTAAGCAAAAGATTATGAACGCCGTTTACCACGAATTTAACATTAAGCTTCAACAAGAACCAGAACTAATCTAACTATTTGTCGCTAGGTAATGGAAACTGGATGGCGAATTCTGCAACCTCTTGCTTAATATTAGATAAACTCTTGGGGTCATCTTTTGAGGCTATAGCTTGCTTCATCCACTCAGCAACTGTCGCCATATCTGACTCCTTTAACCCACGAGTAGTAATAGCTGGTGTTCCAATGCGCAAGCCACTGGGTCGATAAGGTGGTAGCTTATCGTTAGGAATAGCATTGCAGTTAGCAGTTAGCCCAATAGAATCAAATAAATCTTGAGCTTCACGCCCGTCAATTTTATAGCTAGTCATCATGTCTATTTGTATTAAATGATTGTCTGTACCATTTGTAACTAGTTTAAATCCTTGTTTGATTAGTTCTTTGGCTAAACTTTTTGCATTTAAAAGTACTTGTTTAGAATATTCCTGAAATTCTATTTGTTGAGCTTCTCCAAAAGCGATAGCTTTTGCTGCAATCGTATGCATGTGGGGACCACCTTGAAATCCTGGAAAAACCTCTCGATCAATCAGTGTTGGTAGATTTTTAATAGTTTTTTCTGGCGCCTTGAGTGGATTACCAACCCTGCCCCGACTTAAAATCAGGCCACCTCGAGGTCCTCGCAAAGTTTTATGTGTCGTGCTAGTCATTACATGAAATCCAAAGTCAAATGGGTTAGGTAAGGCCTTACCTGCGATTAATCCAGCAATATGAGCAATGTCTGCCATTAGCATTGCGTTCACCTCTTTGCCTATTTCAGCAAATTTAGCGTAATCTAAATTACGAGGATATCCACTAAAACCAGCCAGAATAATTTTGGGCTTCTCCCGGAGCGCGACTTCTCGCATCGCCTCATAATCAATCTCGCCAGTTTCAATATCTTTTATTCCGTATCTAACGAAGTTATACAGTTTTGAACTACTTGTTATTGGATGGCCGTGCGTCAAGTGGCCACCGTGATCTAAACGCATAGCCATAACCGTGTCGCCAGGCTCGAGCCATGCCTGATAAACTGCGATATTAGCCGGGGCCCCACTATGTGGCTGAACATTAGCATGATCAGAATTAAATAAATCTTTTGCTCGATCTATCGCTAGTTGCTCAACAATATCTGTATTTTCTTGCCCACCATAATAACGTTTACCAGGATAACCTTCAGAATACTTATTCGTAAATATACTTCCTAAGGCATCCAGCACATCTCTGCTAACATAATTCTCTGACGGTATGAGCTCCAGACCGGTCCTCTGCCTGATTTCTTCATCTTTTATAGCCTGCGCAACTTTACTATCCTTCATAATATCTCCTAATTAATTTCTGTTCAGTAATCCACTTGCGCTATATCATATCTTTATTGTACTGTATTTACAGATTAACGAAAACCAAAAAATACATTTAGATTAAACATCAATAATGATATAATTATCGCACATGCAATCGAATAACGAAAAAATCGGCAAGCTTATTTATCAAATAAGGCAAGAACGAGGCTTAACCCAAGCGGAGTTTGCTAAACAGCTAAAAACTAGCCAATCTGCCGTTAATCGCATTGAGCATGGTGGCCAAAACTTAAGCCTAGATTATTTGGCACGTATTAGTGATGTACTTAACAAGCCTTTGATAAACATTTCAAGTGGTGCAATCAATTTAAGAGTTGAGGGTGGTCATGAGCTACATGGAGAAATTTCAGTCAAAAGCTCTAAGAATGCTACAGTAGCCCTACTTTGTGCAAGCTTATTAAACAAAGGTACGACTCGCATTAAAAGTGCGCCACACATTGAAGAAGTTAACAGAATTATAGAGGTTTTACGAAGTATTGGTGTAGCTGTGCGCTGGATTGGCAATGATATCGAGATCAAACCTCCAGAAAAACTTAACATAGACAATATTGATAAATCTGCGGCCCGACGCACCAGAAGCGTAATTATGTTAATGGGGCCATTAATGCATTTAATGACGAGGTTTGATATTCCTTACGCAGGGGGTTGTGAGCTAGGCAAACGTACTGTTCTACCCCACTTATACGCTCTTGAAGAGTTTGGGGTATCTGTTGACACAAAGACAGGTGTATATAAAGTGACTGTGCAGAAAAAACAACCCACAGAGCCAATAGTATTGTATGAATCTGGCGATACCACAACAGAAAACATCCTCATGGCAGCCTCTCGTTTTGATGGTGAAACTATCATAAAAATGGCCAGCGCCAATTATATGGTTCAAGATATCTGCTTTTTCTTGAGACGTTTGGGCGTAAAAATAGACGGCATAGGAACAAGCACTCTAAGAATTCGTGGCATCAAAAATATCAAGAAAAACGTCACCTATTATCCAAGTGAAGACCCTGTTGAGGCAATGACGTTTATTACGGCTTCAATTGTTACAAATTCGTCAATCACCATAAAACGAGTACCGATTGATTTTCTCGAACTAGAGCTTCTTAAGCTAGAAAAAATGGGTCTCAAGTTTGATAAATCTAAGATATATAAGGCAAACAACAACCAGACTGATTTAATCGATATTACAATTCATAAACATAATGGCAAATTGATTGCTCCAGCTGAAAAAATTTATGGCAGACCGTTCCCCGGCCTCAACATCGACCATCTACCCTACTTTGTACCAATAGTTGCTGTTGCGCATGGCAGAACATTGATTCATGATTGGGTGTATGAAGATAGGGCATTAATGTTCACGGAAATGAAAAAAATTGGAGTAAAATTGGAGCTTGCCGATCCACATCGCCTGTACGTAGATGGCCCAACACGATTCAAGCCAGCAGACATGGTAGCACCTAGCGGTATCCGACCAGCAGTCATTATTCTGATTGGAATGCTCGCTGGCAGTGGAGTAAGTATGTTGCGTAATGTCTATACGATTAATCGCGGGTATGAAGATCTAGCTGATCGATTTAATTCATTAGGCGCTAAGATATCTGTCATGCATGAATTTTAATAACTAATTTGTTGCTCTAGCCGGCGATGTCCATGCCCCACCAGTTTTAACTTTTCTCAACACTTTTTTATAATTCTTAATACATCGCAAAACTGCAACCAACTGAACGGCATTCATTACATAAAACATAAAATACATAAATGGCGCATATAGACTCAATCGAATCTTGCTTTTACGCAACAAATATTCATCAGGCCAGAGGCTCCACAGTATATATAAAGTTATTGTTAAATATGCTCCGACCAATGCATATGGATTTTTATTAATAATGCTCAAATATATTACATAAATTAACAGAATAGGTTCTACTAATAAAATAATCTCGCTAGTGAATGCCATAGGGAGCCTATAATATGTTAATGTTTTACTATACATTGAGCTAGGATTTCCAACCATAGATTTATATTTTAATAGATTCTGTAACATGCCGAGTTTCCAACGATAACGCTGTTTAAAAAGAGCTTTGTAGCTTTGTACGCCCTCAGTTAATGCCAATACGTCAGACCCATAGATAATTTTCTGTTGAGTATTTCCTTTTGATGTTAACTTCATACTTAAACCTATATCCTCGGTTTGTGTATCTGTATCATAATATCCTGATTCTCGAATTACATTCATACGATAAGTTGACGCCACTCCACCTATAATAAATTCACTATTGGTTAATGTATAAAACTTCTTTGAACGATAACCAATCATATGTTCAAATTTTTGTATTAAACTCAACACACTTCCGTCATCAAGCACCCTGACATTAGCAGCCAAACCGACAATGTTTGGATCATCAAAATGCTTAACGGCATTATTAATTGACCGGCGAGCCAACAAAGAATCAGCATCGAGAGTCATTAATAAATCACCTTTCGCAAAATGTCGTAAGGCATAATTCATAGCCTCTCCCTTACCGACATTTTTTTTCATACAGACTAGCTGAATATTCATATGTGGGTGTTCATTTATGTATCGCCAAACCAAGCCACGTGTATTGTCGGTAGACGCATCGTCGACAACCAAAATTTGTAACTTACGGTACGTATTTTTTCGAACTGATTCTAGAGTCCTTACTATTCCTGCCTCCTCATTATGAGCTGGAATCACTAAGGTTAGTAATGGCCTTAATCCTCTTTGCTTTTTATGTGGCTTTTTCTTTCGTAACGCCTCACGAATATCGTAAAAATTTGCACCAGCTATATATAACCCAAAATGAATTGTATTCAGAATTGCTATGAAAGCAAACGTGTAAAATAATACATCTTTAAGCATTTTTTACCTTAATAAGTTTAAAAATATATAATGTTCGATGTTGAAAATTTGCTCCAGAGCAGGTTTGTAGGGTTAGTATGGGGTCGCCTTCGTAATTAAGAATTCCGCTGTCGTTTGGATTTGTGGTATAAGAACGTTCTAGTTGATAAACAAACTTCTTGTTATTGTCTGTTGTTATGGTAGCTATGCTTCCAGATTTTATCTTCAGCAACCTTGAAAAAACATTTGATCTATTATGTCCATAAATAAAGGTGTTTCCACCTTCAGTATTTGGTCGTTTAGTCATCACAGCATAATAAGCTTTGTCCCGACTAATAGTCCATTTCTTTGTAGAGCTATTGTAATAGCCTTTTGCGACCCCAATATCAATATTCACATCCGGCAACACAATACGGACTGGATAGCCAGACAAATTGGAATTGGGCGAATTACTGGGTGTGGCTTGCGTCTTATTTACCGAACTTCCACTATCCTGTCTGAGTGCTTCAGCCTGGGTAGGTATATACTTATATTCCTCATCCACGTAGCTACCCTTCATTAGTATCCACGACCCAACAAGAAGTAAGAACAGTCCAAATATCGCAATTAAAATACGTAACTTATTCTTCATAAAACTAAAGGGTAGCGCATTAACGCTACCCCCCTCGTTCTGGCCCTATCGAGCCTTATTTACTGCAAAACGTACAATTGTTGAAATAACAATCACTACGCCCACAGCAATACTGGTTACTGCAATTGCAGTTAGTATTTGGCTTCCACCGGTATTTGGTAGAACAACACTACCAGCTACAACGGCACCAGCGCCTTTACCACCTTCGTACATAATGTCTCTCCTTTGCTTGTTAAGACACGTGATGGTAATTTAGCCAACAAAAAAGAGGGCCAAACGACCCTCACGCTTGTACACAATGTATTTTACTACTTTAGTGCAGGTTTGTAAATGTTATTGTGTGATTGTACTGCTCATGCAGTGGTGAATTTCACGTTATCTAGATATGCTACGGTGCCAATACCTTTAGACACGATAACCTGCAAGCTAGATGAAGCAACATTTATAGAGGTTGGAGTATATGAAAAATCAACTTTATTTAACCCATTTTGTCTTACTGTATATAGGTACTGTCCGCTAATCCAATTGCCACTGGTATCGTATTCATCGATATAAAAACCTATTTCACCGTTCGCATTCAAAGACAGTACATTCATATCTGCATTGATATTGTAGGTTTTAGAATTTATTACGTTAACCTTTGACGAAAATAGTTGTACGCTTCGGTCTTCAATGTTAGTTAGTTTTATGGAATTCACGGGCGTTGGCGATGTTCCGTTATTTGCAGTATCTAAAGATATGGCAGGATCATCAATACTCCAACCAGTCAAGCCTTGCTCAAAATCACCATTGGTAAGCAAATTCACTAATTCCGGATCTGGGGCAGGGCCACTAACAGCGACAAACCATCTAACGTTATCAATGTAAACTTTAACACCAGAATTTGCTGTAACAATAATCTGTAAGCGAGCACAAGCTACTGAGCTCGAGCTAGCAACGTACATAAATGAAATATCTTTGTCATACCAAGTATTAATTGTTTGCTTATACTGCCCACTAATCCAATTGCCACTGGCATCGTATTCATCGATATACAATCCGACACCTTTTGAATTCTTATCCAAATTAATATAGCCTTTAACCACATATTGATCATTTGGCTGAATAGTTACTAATGGAGTAAAGACATGTATACTCTTCTTGGCATTTGCAGTAACCTTTATTGATTTTACTGGATCAGGATTACTACCCTTAGATGTTGCGTCAATCTTTACTGCCTTAGGCGTATCGGTTGTCCAGCCACCACCAATAGTTTTACCCGTATCAGGTGATGCCACCAAATTATCGCTTGCGTCTGACTTAACAATCCCTTTATCAATATTCGTCACTTTAATATTTTTGCTTTTAATGTAAGAGGCAATCGCAGATAAATCTGCAGTGCTATATTGGTAATCCTCCGGGTTGGTGCTTGGCACATCTCTGATATCATGGAATACCAAAATTAACCACGTTCCATCGTTCGATGCTTGATCAATATAACTCTTAACAGTATCGACACTCACTCCAGCCTGAACTTGCTGAACGCGAAGTAAATAATCATTATATGGCCAATGATTATACCCGGTATCATGGAAAGGGCGATGGCTAGAGTAATATTTAGCAATATTTGCTAAAACTTTTTGATTATAATCACCGTAAGGTGTGGCAAAAGAAGAAACGTTAAGCCCATGTGCAACTAACTGGTTTTTACTATCTAACAATTCTTTATCAATCTTTTTTGCTGAAATCTCAGACATCAATTGATGACTAACCCCGTGCGATCCAACCTCCCAGCCATAAGTATTTTGCAGTGAAACAACCTGGCTCCATGTCATATACGGCACATCGTTATCTGCTTCACAATTATTAGGAACCGTCACCATACCTACACAACCGGTAATAACATAACTTGTACCAGTAAACCCATATTGCGCTAAAGTTGGAACGGCCTTGTTATACACGCTCGAAGCACCATCATCAAAAGTAAACGATACCTGTGCTTGGGGAGTTGGATTCTGTACACTAGCATGTACATGAGGACTCCTGATAGACCCAAAAACAAAACTACATAAAGTTAATAATACAAGAAACTGAATTTTTTGGACAAAAGATTTAAACATCACTCAACCTTAGTCCCACCACATTACTTAATTGTAGTCATATTACATATTTGTTGCACTTTTGTCAATAGTGTTGCTTATAGTATTCCTACGTTGTTCGCAAATAATACGCACCCCCAATCTCTCAGGAATCCACCCAAAACTATACTACACCATATTTTCCCTCTTTATGAGGACAGTCCTCAGAGAATAGCTTTTTATGGTTTTATCTTGCTCTATCTCAACCCCGTATTAGGACTTCCTACAGCTAGTGTAGCTAGGCCTACTGGGTCTACTATGGTTCCGTTAGTGGTGTTGTCTATGTCTAGTTGTTGTCCGTCAGTAACTTGGTAGGTTACTTTGGTTACTGGTTTATTGTCTATAGTTAGGTTAGTTAGTGTAGGGTTAGCTATAGTAAGGAAAGAGTTATTGTTAGGGTTATGTTTTCTTAGAGTGTAGTTAGTACTATCTAGGTTGTAGTAGTAGAGATTTATGGTAGCAGTAAAGCCTGGGGTGTTACAGTCAGTAGTGAAGTTAGTTAGTCCTACTGGATAGTTATAGCCAGAGTCTTTTATAGTTAGGTTATCTTCACTAGTTGTAGTAGTGGCAGTGATACTACATTCACTAGATGTTTGGAGTACTACATAGCTATTTGTTACTGGGTTAACATAGCTAGCTACATTAGCTTGAGTGCTATCTGGTGTACCGTCATTGTTAGCATCACCACTATTGGGGGAAGAGTTTTCGATGGTGTCGGGGATACCATCAGAGTCGGAGGAAGGTTCTTCTGGGGTTTCAGGTTCTTCGCTAGGGTAGGCGAACTTTTGGATGCGGTTGTTGCCAGAATCAGCTACATAGATACTGTCTGTAGTGTCAGATGCTACGCCATAAGGATAGTAAAACTCACCATCGGCTGAGCCATTATTGCCCCACTTGGCTAGGAAGGTGCCAGAAGAATCGAACTTTTGGATGCGGTTGTTGCCTGTATCGGCCACGTAGACATTGCCGGAAGAGTCGGTGGTGATTCCTAGGGGTGTATTAAACTCACCATCGGCTGAGCCATTATTGCCCCACTTGGCTAGGAAGGTGCCGGAGGAGTTGAACTTTTGGATGCGGCTGTTGCCAATATCAGTCACATAGACATTGCCGGAGGAGTCGGTGGTGATGCCGAAAGGACCATTAAATTCTCCATCGCCTGAGCCATTACTGCCCCACTTGGCTAGGAAGGTGCCGGTGGAGTTGAACTTTTGGATGCGGCTGTTATCCATATCAGTCACATAGACATTGCCGGAGGAGTCGGTGGTGATGCCAGAAGGAGAGCTAAACTGACCATCAGCTGAGCCAGAGGTGCCCCATTTGGTTAGGAAAGTACCGTTAGAATCGAACTTTTGGATGCGGTTGTTGTAAGTATCTGCTACATAGACATTGCCGGAAGAGTCGGTGGTGATGTCAGTAGGTATATTGAACTGACCATCAGCTGAACCATTACTGCCCCATTTGGCTAGGAAGGTGCCGGTGGAGGTGAACTTTTGGATGCGGCTGTTGCCAATATCTGCTACGAAGACATTGCCGGAGGAGTCGGTGGTGATGCTATATGGGAAGTAGAATTTACCGTTTTCACTACTCGGCATACCAAATTTAAGTAGGAAATCTCCAGAGGAGTCAAACTTTTGGATGCGGTCATTGCCAGAGTCGGCCACATAGACATTACCAGAGGAGTCGGTGGTGATGCCACGAAGCGAGCTAAACTGACCATCGGCCGAGCCATTACTGCCCCACTTGGCTAGGAAGGTGCCAGAAGAGTTGAACTTTTGGATGCGGTTGTTGCTCGAATCAGCTACATAGACATTGCCAGAGGAGTCGGTGGTGATGCCGTCAGGATTACTGAACTGACCATCGGCCGAGCCATTACTGCCCCATTTGGTTAGAAAGTACCGGAAGGTTGAACTTTTGGATGCGGTCATTGCCAGAGTCGGCCACATAGACATTACCAGAGGAGTCGGTGGTGATGCCGTAAGGAGATTGGAACTCACCATCTGCTGAGCCATATGTTCCCCACTTAGCTAGGAAGGTGCCAGTAGAGTCGAACTTTTGGATGCGGTTGTTGCCCATATCAGTCACATAGACATTGCCAGAGGCGTCGGTGGTAATGCCGGAAGGATAGCTAAACTCACCATCTGCCGAGCCAGATGTTCCCCACTTAGCTAGGAAGGTGCCGGTGGAGGTGAACTTCTGGATACGGTAGTTGTAGGTATCTACGACATAGACATTGCCGGAGGAGTCGGTGGTGATGCTGCGAGGATCATTAAACTGACCATCAGCAGAACCGTTACTGCCCCACTTGGCAAGAAATGTGCCATTGGAGTCGAACTTTTGGATGCGATTGGTGTCTATATCAACTACATAGACATTGCCGGAGGAGTCAGTGGTGATGTCTTGGGGGGAGTTTAATATTCCATCGGAAGTACCAATATTTAACACATGCTCAGGCACATCAGTAGGTAGTGGTGTAGCATTGGCTGTGCTGGTAGTTAATGGTATAAGGGTAGTTATAGTGAATAGTAGGGATAGTACTAGATAGTTTATAATTTTTACTTTGTTTGTTATAGATAGCTTAGTTAGTAGGTCTTTCATGGTTAGTTTATTTATTACACCCCTCTTTTATTAATTTAATGTTATATAAGAAATTATTTCTTATAGTGCTTATGATAGATGATATAAGGGGAGAGTGCAAGTGCTTGTTGTGTTATATACTATGCGAAATTAACCTGCTAGCAACAAAGAAGTACTGGTATATCCAAGAATTTGGCCTGCCACAACCCGAGAAAGCTCATCACAATAAGAATAATCACCTAAAACATAGCGGATATCTTTACAGATTTCTTGCTCTCTTTGAGCGCGCGATAAGTCCTGATTTCTAGTATTGGTTCGATTAATATCCGCTTCTGCAAAATCAGCGATAGCCACAGCATCACGACAAATTCGTTCTTCGTTATTTAAGTGTGCATCAATACCATATTCGTTACCGCCAGTTTGCTTATGGTGATGTTCTTCAACCGAACGTATTACCGTAACCGGCAAACATCTGTTACGTAATATCATTCCGCCAGTATATATATGTTGACGCATCGTAAGAGTATCTGCAGTTGTCCATTCTTGCCCAATAGTGCTTTTTACTAACAATTCTTTTGGTAAAGCCATCTTTCCGACATCATGCAATAAAGAGCTTGCAAAAATTGATCCCCGATCTATGTCAATATCATAAAACAACCCTATCTCACTAGCAGTACTTAAGGCTACCGGCAAAGTACGGAGCCCACCAATAGCAATATCTTCATCGTAAACCCTCATTTCTTCTAAGAGTTCAAACGTTGAGCTTTGCAACATCTCATCTACATGGTTTTCTTTGGCTAAAATATGAGCATCATGCAACAAATCATCATAATTTTGCAGACCAACGTAATCAACAATAGGTAATTCGTTTAAGTGTCGTTCTAAAGTTTGCATTGTTTATCTTCTTGCTTACTTAAAATTCACCACTATCTATTATACGCCCCGTTGTCAAAATTATCATCAAAAATATTGTTTTCTAATCTGTTAAAACAAAAATAACACCCTAGCTACATGGGTGCTTAATAATGCTCTTGGGGCGAATGAAGGGAATCGAACCCTCGTCTTCGGAACCACAACCCGACGTTCTAACCGTTGAACTACATTCGCCAAAAACAGGGGTGATTATACACAATACTATCTGTTTTTGCAATCACAAAAAGCTTATCCACCCCTGTAATTGCAAAGTATTTATACTGGTTCGCATTGACAATTGTTTATGTTTATGCTATTATGTGTGTTGGCTTTTTAGCCTGTGGCAGAAGTTTTAGTTGAATTACGCATGTAGCGAAATGCCTAATTTCTGCCTTAACAGTCAGGTATAGATTATGTTGTGAGGCTCATAGTGTAGTTAATAATTAATTGACGCCACTATGAGCCTCGCATAGGTTCATCCGAGCAGAAATCCTGCTCATTCGGCAGTAGTCGACCCCCCAGAAGGGAGCTTCTGATGAAGAAGCAGATCAAGTCAGTAATAGTTGGCATTCTTGCTCTCGCGTTTGCGGGAGTGATCGTCTTCTGGGCGATTGCCCAGGCCTCGCAGACGGAATTCGTTCCGAGAAGCGAGTACACGTCGACAACCACGACTGTGGTGACGACTACCACGACGCCGCCGTCGGCCATCGAGCCCAGCCTCGCCCCCAACGGGCCTGGCACTGGCTCATGCGTCGAGCGACTGCCTGACGGCAGTATCGTCGACTGCGGGTAGTCTCGCAGGAGACCATGATCTGGCGGGAACCAGGAAGCCGTGAGCAGGGAGTGTTTGAGATTTATGTTTGCCAACGAATTTTCGAGGCCTTCACGAATCCACACTCCCTGCTCTCAGGCAACCCTTCCCCAAAACCATATTCTCAATCTATACCTGACTTTACACTTTTATTAATCTATAGAACTTTTCAATCTTTGTGTTTTTTGAAATCTATTCCGAATTCTTCATGTAAAAATTTCTTCATTTGCTCGACGCCATCCTCGATATTCTCCACAGACTCCACTGCACCCTGAACCTTTTCTTGAACTGCATTCATAGGTTCTTGAATATCCTTCCTTATTAAGTCGGCCTGCGAGTCAACAACTCCCCCAACTTTATCACTGCTGTAATCAATCGCTCTATGAGTTACGAAGTTTAACATTAATCCTACAATTGCCACCTTGGCAGTAAAGTTGGCAATAGTACCTCGCTCTCTCGGGTCCCACCAATTAGATTCCTCTTTTGATATGGATTTTTCTACACTCATCAGTACATGCTAGTATACGCAATTATGTAACTCTATTGTGTAACATTATTAACTACAAAACAAAACACACAAACAAAAAGATAGTATCTTTTACAGGGGTATGTTATTATATCATCCGATGCGGGTGTGGTATAACGTTTATTATTCCTGCCTTCCAAGCAGGCGACGAGGGTTAGACTCCCTCCACCCGCACCAAAGTAGAGAATTTTTAGAATTTGACCGCGTTGCGGTCATTTTTTGATTGCCATAAGCTATAATTAGTTACATTAAGTCTTAAGGAGCAATAAAAAATGGAACCCGAACAAGTACAACCGCATAAAACTCATAATCAAGAAATTAAAACTGATCAGACTACTACATCACCACAGCAACCATTAATATCCGCGAGCGATTTTAGTAAACCTAAAACTAGTACTAAAAAATATATAACTCTCGGGATACTTATCTTCTTGGTGCTAGCTATGGGTAGCGGAGCTGCCTATATTTTTATGGTGTATATACCGAATAAACCAGAGAATGTCTTTAAAAAAGCAGTCTTGGATTATGCTACGAAATCAAGAAACTATACGATAACTGGTCGCCTTGACCAAGCTGGGCCGAATGACCCAGACTTCGATTACTCAGTCAAAACAAATACACAAAATGATTCATCAGCAGAAGTCCATATGAGTACCTTTCTTCAACAACCAAGCGTTTTTGTTAAAAAAGTAAATGGTAAGCTGTATGTTCGGTTTACTGGTTTTGAAGATTTCAAAAAGTTAGCCACTCACTATTCTAATTCGGGCGAGAAAGGTATTCAGGAATACATCGCGGAGTTTACAGAAAGAGCTAATTTATCGACTAATCAAGATCAGTGGCTAGAAGTTGGGGATTATGTTTTGGCGCAACATGGAACAGATAAAAGTAGCGACTCTCAGCCATCGGGATTGAATGGAGTTACTCTTAGATCAATTGGAAGTAAGGAGAATGTTGGCAACAAACCAACACGTAAGTATGAAGTTACTCTTACAAGTGATGCTTTTAAACAAGTTGTAACAGGAATAGACAAATCAGCAAATATTCATATGCCGTCTAGTATCTTTCCGAAAGATGGTTTAACAACAGCAGATATCAAAGCCAGTGTTTGGATTAACCTGAAAACCAAAACTATTGAACAAATAAGCTACGAGGGTAGGCCATTTCGTGATGCAACCTTTAGTCTTAAGCTGGTAGCAAGTGACCATAACTCCATAGATGCACCCAAAGCAGAAAAATTAACAAGCAAACTTGGATTTGGTATCGTCTCCGGTAAGCTATTTAATAAGCAGTTCCAGCAGGGTGATAGTGAAACTGACCGTGAACGAATTGCGGATCTTAAAGGAATTAAAACGGCTCTGGAAATATACAAAGCTCGGACCGGTCATTATCCGGAAAGGTACGAGATGGCGGTTAATCAACAGGCATTTATTGGTAATCAAATGTCAGGAGCCGATTTTGAAGTTTTTAAAGATCCGAGTGGAAGATTTATCGGTCAAAGCGGCAGTCAGTATGCTTATGTTCCTGCACTGGGTAACGATTCACAAGATTGCGGTAAGTTTAGTAAGCCGTGTGAAAAATATTTCATTGTTACTACGCTTGATGATGGCCAGTACCAGCTTAACTCAGACTGATTTTACGAAGCCACGACACCCCAACGCTTGCGGTTGGCGAACCGTCAGAAAAACTCTTTTCAATTAAAAAAAGAAGTTCTACTGGGGAATCTCAAAAAATAATACAAAGAGTTTTTTGGTTCGGGCGTGCTTTGCCTTATGGCAAAACAGCAGTGTAAATAGTACAATCGGAACAGATGAAAAGAATACTTTATGTTCGTCACGGCGAAAGTACTGCCAATATCAACGGCGTTGCAGGCGTAAGCGATGCGCAGCTCACCGAAAAAGGCGCAGAACAAGCAAAAATTACTGGGCAACATCTAAAAAACGAAGGTGTCGTTACGATTGCTTGCTCGCCATTTATTCGTGCTCGCCAGACTGCCGAGATTATCGCGCAAGAGCTCAACTACCCTGTGTATGAAATTGTTACGATTGACGAACTACAAGAACGCTATTTAGGTGAGTTTGAGGGAACAACTGGCAGACCACCAGAGTTCTTTCTAAACTCTGACAATGAGGGAGGAATTGAATCGCGCCAGCACATGATTGACCGCGCCACTAAAGCTATCGCAAAGCTCAAGGAAATCACCGAGGAGCGTGGCGGTACGACATTAGCTATCGCTCACGGACAGATTGGTTACTACACGACACAAGTTTCAAAAGGTCGCACTCGTTTCGAGGACTTTGACTCACCAGCCGAGATGAATAACGCAGAGTTTGTGGAACTATGGAGAGTAGAGAGTAATATGACCGAACTATTACCAGAACAGCCGGTAAGCTCAGAAGTATTGAAGGAGCACCCTGTAATTGCCGTGGACATTGACGGTGTATTGTTTGATACCCCTGGGCACGCCGTAGAGCGATGGAATAGTATTCACGGCACCAGCTACAAAGTTGAAGATATCTTTGATCATAATGCCGTTCACGACAAAGTGTTATTCCGCCACTGGCATGACAGTGGAATAGAGACCGATAAAGATACCGGCGAGAAATACGACGATGGATTTTACGGTGCACAAAAAGACGTTGCTAACTACCTACTTATACCAGGTGCTCGTGAAGTCCTAGCAAGGCTCAAACATGAATACGGAGCCTCACTTCACGCATTAACTGCTCGCAAGAAAGCAAATCTAGGAGACGTAACTCTTACTGCTCTCGGCGAACATTTCGGTGTCGGTGAGGAAGAAGAATATCTGATTGATGAGCTACATTTCTCTGGTGATCCTGACCATGACAATCAGGTAGATGAAAACGGCAAAAAAATTGATCTGACAGACAAAGGAACGTACCTCCGCGAAAAGCTTGGTGCACACATCATGGTTGAAGACAGCGTTAAAAACGCATTGAGTGCTCAAAAGGCTGGTGTTGCATCCTTTGTACTTGCTCAGGCATACAACCAAAATGGTAAGCATGACTGGCCACCGGAAAAAACCGCCCACGACTGGGATGAACTCTATCATTTGATTTCCAAGTCATTAGATGAACAAGGTTTTAGGAAAATTAGTGAGTAATTTTGCCGTCATCTTTGATATGGACGGTGTCCTGATTGACAGCGTTAAGTATCATTGGCAAGCAATGAACCAAGTGCTCGCAAAGTACAATATCCATATTGAGGACAGTGAACGCAGACACTACATTGGTCAATCAGTCATACATCAACTCAATCAAATTAGCGAAAAGTTCCAAACCACACTTAATATAGATACAATAATAGAGGAATTAAAGCCGATAAAGGAAGATTTACAGAAAGGGATACAGCCAAAAGAGGGCGTCGATCAACTCATAGGGCTCCTTCACGAAAACGGTATTCCTATCGCCATCGGCACGAGTAGCACAACAGCAGATACTGAGCGAAAGTTAACTGATGCTGGCATTTTTCATAACTTTGAAACATTAGTAACCCACGATGATATTACGGAGCACAAACCAGACCCTACTGTATATCTCGCCGCTGCCAAAAAGCTACATATCCAGCCGAGCCAGTGTATAGTCATCGAGGACGCTCCATCTGGTATCGAAGCAGCAAAACGGGCGGGTATGAAGTGTATCGCAATAACTGCGGTGTATACTACCGATGACGATTTGAACGGAGCTGATATTATTGTTCACTCTCTACTGGAAGTAGACCTGAAATTACTAGACAATTTATTGACGGTTAGTGAGTAGCGCATCAGCTGTGTTGACCCGAACTACGACGCCTCTACTGCTTTTACGGTAGGCGACCCGAACCAAAAAAACCTTATCCAATTCCTAAAAAATCTCAGCGGGGAAATCTCAAAATACGCAAAGGGGTTTCTAGTCGGGGCGCAGCACGGCTCCACTGTGCTAGGAGGCGGGGCTTGATTCAACAGTTTTTTTGGAAATGGGTTCGAGCTTTCCTGTAGAAAGCCACCAATTCAGAATTTAGACTTTAATATTTGCTAAATTGCAAATTCGCACTCCTGATTTAATGATTGCCTGACTTATTCACCCCAATTATTTTATATCGCACATTGTAAAATCTGTTAAAATACACTCTGTTATGGCAAATAACAACAAAGTTATCATAAATAAGGAAGATGTAATTTCATACATTTACTTTGTGTGTTCAATTGCACAGCGTGGCAGAATGTATGGTGGCTTAAGTGGTAAAAGCGATTACATTGGTGGTATTTTTGATCGTTGGATCAACATCATTTTGAGATCGAGGAGAATAATATGACAAAATTAGAATATGAAGAAGCTAAAATTGTGTGTGGCGGCGACATGTCTGACCCAAGACTTGAGTCTCTATATGTTGATGAGATATTAGACGCCTAACTATTAGATAATTTCTATTATTAGTAGATCCATTTTAATAAAATTGTTGAAGATATATAATCCATAAGATATGAGAGCATGGCACAAATCATCATTGGCAGATTTTTTAGAACAAAGTACTGATATTATTATTAGTCATTTAACTCAAGGGAGTGTTAATGACGGCTTCAGTGTTGAACAACCACAAGTTGAAACATGGAAGAAAGAAATTGAAATATTAAAAAACCAATTACGGTATTCCAAAAATATAACCATATTTTTGGAATTCAAAATTCCTCGAATGGGTAAAAGAATAGACTCTGTCTTGTTGATACATTCAGATAAACCTCATATAGTAATCTTAGAGTTTAAAATTGGCCAGAAAAAATTTATAACTAAGGATATAGATCAAGTAACAGATTATATGCTTGAACTCAAAAATTTCCACTTAGGATCACATAATGCAGATATATTCCCGGTATTAATTGCGTCTGACTATTATGGTGAGTCACAAAATATCGAAGGCGTTTGCTGTATTGGTGTACATGGCATTAAGAAGTATGTTGATAGTATTGAATACGTCACTGGATTTGGAGCGAATGGATGGGAAGAATCACCCTATAAACCAACTCCTACAATAATTGAGGCAGCTCAAGCCTTATACTCAGGACATAACGTTCAGGAGATTACTAGAAACGAAGCGGGAGATAATATCGTCACTACTTGCCGAAAGATCAACGAAATTATCGAAGATTGTAAAAAGAATAAAAGAAAAGTAATTATTTTTGTGACTGGTGTTCCCGGCGCAGGAAAAACATTAGTAGGGTTAAACATAGCAACCCAAAAACGGGATCTTAGTTCTAATGACCACGCTATACTGCTGTCGGGTAATGGACCGTTAGTTAACGTATTGACGGAAGCATTAGCTAGAGATGATAAGTGTAGTTATGGCACCAAAATTGTCGATGCTAGGAACAAAGTAAAATCTTTCATTCAAATAGTTCATCATTACCGCGATGAGTATATTAAAGACATAAATGCACCCAGTGAGCATGTCGCAATATTTGATGAAGCACAAAGAGCTTGGGACGGTGACACAATTACAAATTGGATGAATAGAAATAATAGAGAATGGGTGCATGGTGAATCAGAACCTGGGTTTTTAATAAGCACCATGGATAGACATGATGACTGGGCATGCATAGTGTGTCTTGTGGGCGGTGGACAAGAGTTAAAAAAGGGAGAAGCAGGTATCGGTGCCTGGATAGATGCCGTTCCTGAAAATTGGCAAATTGCAATATCACCAAACATTATGGACTCTGAGTATAACGTTTCAAAAGTACCTGCAAGTGCGAGGAAGATTAAAGAGCTTCATCTATCTACAACGATGCGCTCATTTAGATCAGAGAAACTATCACATTTTATCAAAGCACTCTTAGACATTGATGATTCAGCCAGTAAAATATACAATGACCTTAAAGAAACCTACCCCATCAGAATAACGAGAGACTTAAAGCTTGCAAAAAAATGGATTAGAAGTCAAGCAAAGGGCACAGAGAGAATTGGAATGGTTGCAACCAGCAGAGCCCAAAGACTAATTCCATATGCGATAGACTCAAACAAGAAGGTTAACGAGGTGCATTATTTTCTGGGGAGTAAAGAGAGTAATAAAAGTTCGTATTTCTTAGAAGATGCCGCATCAGAATTTGTCTGTCAAGGACTAGAGCTTGACTACACGCTCCTTTGCTGGGATGCAGACATGCGTTTTAATGACGATGGGTGGCAATATTTCAATTCAAAAAATAATATTGAAAAAGGTATCGTCTGGCAGAATAACAAATCGAATCAACAAGAAGCAAAAAACGCATATCGCGTACTGTTAACAAGAGCTAGGCAAGGAATGGTTATCTTCATACCTCATGGCAACTATCCACCTGACCCAACAAGAAAACAAGAATATTATGATAATACTTATAACTACTTGAGATCTGTTGGATTAGAAGAGCTCTCCGTATCAACTAGAGATATTGGATATTAAATAGAGGTGGGAGGACCTCTATTTTTTTCGTAATTTACTATGGGTAAAGATTACATTATCTTGAAGATAGTGCTTGGTGAAGTTCTGGGGCGTCTATTTGGATTTGTTGACCTGGAGAAATCTGGCCAGATAATAATTTCTGCGCAACAACATTCTCTACTGCACGTTGCATTACTCGACGGAGAGGGCGCGCACCTAAACGTGGATCGTATCCTTTTTCCGCCAAGAAAGATTTAGCACGATCGGTTAGAACAACACTAACTTTGCGATCTGCCAAAGTTTTGTTCAGTGAATTTAGTAATAGATCAACTAGCTGAATAAGTTCTTCTTTTTTAAGAGGCCTGAATAAGATAATTTCATCAAATCTGTTCAAAAATTCTGGTCTAAAAATATTTGCGTTAATTAACTCATCTATAAAAGCGTCTTCAAAATCTTCAAGATTTTGACCCTGAGCAATATGTGCCCTTATTTGCTCAGCACCAGCATTACTGGTGCAAATAATTATGGCATCACGAAAACTAATAGCCTTATTGGCGCTATCACGCAAAATTCCTTCATCCAACATCTGAAGTAAAATATTCAAAACATTAGGGTGAGCCTTCTCTATTTCATCCAACAACACTACACTAAAAGGCTGTTTAGCGATTTGAGCACATAGACTATATGGATCCGTTGAACCAATTGCTAATAATCGATTGGTATCATCGGCTCGTGAATATTCGTTTAAATCAACACGCACCAATCGTTCTTCTCCGCCAAAATATACTGATGCTAAAGCTTTAGAGAGCTCAGTCTTGCCGACACCTGTTGGTCCCAGAAACAAGAAAGTACCGATAGGCTTATTTTGGTTTCGCACACCACTACGCGCGCGTCTCAAAGCATCACTCACCAGGGTTACTGCTCGAGTTTGGTTAATCATTCTCTGGTGAATTTTCTGCTCTAAATTCAACAATATGTCTCTTTCTGAGGCTGTATCGGCAGATTGTACTTTGACATCAAAGGATTTTTCTACTGCCTGTTTGACACTTTTGGCCGTTATGAAGCGCTCCGATTCAGGAAAATTACTAGCCGATTCAAGCAACTTTATTGCCTTGCCCGGAAAAGCTTGTTCGTGAATAAACCTTTCGGCAAGCTGATAGGCTTCGCCAATTGATTGATACATATAGATTTGTTTATTTTTTGACTCCAGTAAAATGACCTCATCTTCGACTACCTGAATCGTTTCTTCATGTTCAAGTGGACTAACTATTACCCTATTAGCCAATTGTGCTAATCCAGGATTTTCTTGACTTAATCTAAGCCATTCTTGGTCTGTCATCGATAAAATAATTCTTAGCGCCCCACCTTGCAAGATTGGTAACAGCAGATTGGATAAATCAACCGACCCGGTGCCGTCTCTCAAGAATAACTGTGCGTCATCCAAAAAAATTACTACATTCTTGGCATGAATTGCCTCATTAAATACACGAATCAATAGGTCTTCTAACTGCCCCTTAGCCTTTGCGTTGGCAATCAAATTTGAAGCATCGAGCGCTATTACTTGCTGATATTTTAGTTGGTGTGAATGCTTAACTTTTGCACTCAACAAACGTGAGGCTAAACTATAAACTAAAGTGGTCTTACCTACGCCGGCTTCACCAACAAGCACAACATTTCGTCGACCAGATTGGTCAAGTAATCGCATCATTTGATCAATATTCTGCTCTCTACTAGCTACGCTACGACGCAAGAAACCCCCAGCCTGAATGCTCTCAGTAATATTAAACCCAACATGATTTAATATCGGGGCCCAGCCAAAACTTAAATCACGTCCAATACCCCCAAAATGACTCTTCTCGTTAGCGTTTTCTATCATTTTACGAATATGCGCAAACCATTCAACACCATTTTCTATATCTTGTTTTTCTAAAGATAGCTTAGCAAGAATTGGTTCGGCATCAGGAATTGACATAATCAGTGCTCCTGCAAGCGCGCCAGAATCTACCTCAATATTGCCAGTTTTTTTTGCCAGCTCAATTGCAAGTTTCCATACCAACGCTGTTGAACCTTCGTCCACAGCCGAAAGCTCTTGCAAAAACTCCCTGCCTATACCAAAACGTGCGCCAAAAAAGTAGCCACCCGGTTGCTTACTCACAACCTGCGCTAATCCTTTTGGTGTTTGGTCTTTTGTTATTTTAGATAATAGGTTACGACTCATTACATCGCTTAAATCTCGAACATCATCAAGTGATGATGCAGGCGACAATTCATTAAGCTCACCATGATACCAAATTAAAAACACACTCAAAATACCTATTGGAATTAAGAGTAGCCAACCCACTGCATTTTGTTGAATGATTATCAACCACAATAAAGTTAGCAAGCTCAAAAAAATAACCATCATCATCAAGTTTCTGATTGATGATTTTTCTAACCAAGATCCGACTCTTGCCTTAATTGCGCGCTGGCTACTAATGTCACAATGCAAGTTATCACTATTCATACACCAACCCCGACCATGAACAACGCAATAGCTAAAATAGGAGAAAGCGGAATTAATGGCCAAGCCAATAATGAAATCAGCCCAAATAATAGCGTTAAGACGATGCCGAATAATCCAACAAATATAATGATAGTCCTGAGTATGGTGCCAATAAATCGGGATACTAAATTATCTATAAAAGCCTGAACATGCAAATCAATAGATCCTTTATTGACCTTTCTGTATGTCTGTTTAAAGGGAGCAAACCAAGTTTTAACTAGAGCAGAAATAGAAAAAGCTTCATTTAGCCACTGCACTCTTTCAATCGTTGCTCGGCGCCATACCCAGCGCCAACCTTGGCCATACCACCACCTTAAGACCAACATTATAACCATAGCATTTATTGTAACCTACAATCGTCATGCTTGCAGTACAATATCTGCTATAATACAGTTTAGAAGATTGAAACAAGAGGAGGATACAGTGTTCAAAAAGCTTGGACGTTTCTTTAGAGAGTATTATCAATTTGCGTGGGCATTCGTAACTTTGATTGTTGCGCTCATTCTAACTTTTGCTGGTTTTACTAAAGCTAGCCATATATTGTTGGCAATTGTGACCATTATTAATGTAATTCCGCTCATTTGGGGTATGATTCAAGATTTGCGAGACGGAACATATGGGGTTGATATTTTGGCTGCTACCGCCATCATTACATCTGTCATCATGGGTGAATATTGGGCCGGTATTATTATTGTACTGATGTTAACTGGGGGTGAAGCACTTGAAGATTATGCTGAAAATCGTGCCAAATCAGAACTCAGCGCCCTGCTTGATAATGCGCCAAAGAAGGCTCACCTTATCAAAGGCAGAAAAACTATTGATGTAGTAGTTAGTAAAGTTGCTGTTGGCGATAAAGTACTAATAAAACCAGGTGAGGTTGTTCCGGTTGATGGAGTAATTATTGAAGGTGATACTAGCTTTGATGAATCTAGCCTGACTGGTGAAAGTCTCCCAATTAATAAGAAATCTGGCGACACAGTGTTAAGTGGTGCTGTTGTAATTGATGGTACTATAACTATTAAAGCCATACACTCGTCTGCGGATAGTCAATATGAGCAAATAATAAAACTCGTAAAAACAGCGTCTACTACTCAGTCCCCATTTGTAAGATTGGCCGACCGTTATAGCATACCATTTACTATTATTTCGTTTATTATTGCTGGTGGAGCCTGGCTTATGTCTGGTGACTCAATGCGCTTTCTGCAAGTTTTGGTAGTTGCTACTCCTTGCCCGCTCATTCTAGGAGCGCCGATTGCCCTAATTTCCGGTATTAGTCGAGCGGCACGTCACGGAATTATTATCAAAAATGGAGGGGCAATCGAACAGCTCTCAGCAATAAAAACATTTGCTTTCGATAAAACTGGAACCTTAACTGCTGGCCAACCAACAGTCAAAAAAATAACTGCGTTTGGCAAGAACAAGACTGAGGATGTCCTTTTATATGCTGGGGCACTGGAGCAAAACTCAAACCACATCTTAGCTCACGCTATCGTTGACAAAGCAAATAACCAGGATATTAAGTTTCCTAAAACTAAAAACGTTAAAGAGGAATCTGGCCACGGGCTAACTGGAAATGTTAACGGAAAGTTGGTACTTGTTGGAAAGGTAAACTACATTATTTCTCATAACATATCATTACCGAGTAAATTGAAACCATCTACACTCACAGATACAACGGCACTCGTAGCCGTTAATGGTACTGTAATTGGATCAATCAGCTTTGAAGACGCGATAAGACCAGAAACCAAATCGATGCTCGCAAAAATTAAGAAACTTGGAGTAAAAAATATCCTGATGGTGACTGGCGATAACAAGACCACCGCTAATGCTATAGCCAAGCAACTAGGCATATCAAACGTCAAAGCTGATTGTTTGCCAGCAGATAAACTAGTTGCGATTGAATCAATAAAAAAACGTCCGGTTGCATTTGTTGGCGATGGCGTAAATGATGCCCCAGTACTAACATCCGCAGAAGTTGGAATTGCTTTAGGCGCTAGGGGGTCAACCGCAGCGAGTGAAACAGCAGACGTAGTTATTATGCTAGATGACATCAGTAAGGTAGCTCAAGGATTTGATATTGCAAAGAATACTCTAAAGATAGCCACTCAAAGCATAATGATTGGTATTTGTATTAGCATTGCCTTAATGCTACTCTATTCCACCGGTAAATTCAGTGCAACAAGCGGGGCCATTATTCAAGAACTAGTGGACGTTACGGTTATTGTTTACGCTCTACGAGCACACGGCCCCTGGAAAGATAGGCATTCTCACAAATCATTTAAGAACAAGAAGTCTTAGAAAATCATTATTTACTTGTTATTAGCTGAGTATTGATTGGTCTTAATTATGGATGGAAGGTCAGCATAAAATATACCAAAACAGGCACAAAAACATTATCTGTACCACCTATACCAATGTTCTCCATCAAGCTAGTAACTATAGGTATAACAAACAAATATACACTTGCATCTGCTTGTAGTTCTGGCAGATTAACAACAGCCAAACCAGTTATTATTAACGAACAAAACCAAAAGACTGCTGTTCCAATAATGCTTTTTTCGTGACCAGCAACATGGTATCTATTATTTTTACCCCATTTTTTTCCTGCTAGTGCTGCAAACCCATCAGCTACGCTCATATGTAATATGCATGCTGTGAATACCCAAGGTTGACTTGTTAGTACGGCAGTCAACCCGATGCCCACCGCAAATAAAACCTCGCCCCATGTTCGACGCGCAACTCCATGAATAGCCTTGAAAATACCAAATTTAAGAGAAATCCCAACCACAACAAGAAAGGCGACGCTAATTAACTGAATTGCTTGAAAACTAATCAAAAATGGCCAGAAGGCAACATAAGACCCCACAAAAATATGCACAAGTTTACGGGCAGATTCACCACGTAAACTGTTATTACGCCATAGTACTTCTGTTAGTATTAGGATGGCAAAAACTGGCAATACCGCCAGTGCTAACTCTTGCATATATGCTATTGTAGCACTGGCGAATACTAAACTTAAGCAGTTTATTGCCTAAGATGCTTGACCGACTTTGTTTGTATTAAAGTTTGCGTTCTGCGCATAAACATTCCATGCGGACTGTTGTTGAGCACTAAGATCCTTAGCCTTATTGACCCAATTTTTTACTGCATCTTCTTTAATCTCAACCTTTTGCCCTTTTACTAAAGCCGGAGATCCAGCATCCTGAGTTAAGTGTGTTTCTGCAAAAATTATTTGGGCCTCGCTCAAATTAACTTTGTTAGTAATGCCATATGTTTGAATTGCCTTACGCGCCATTAAACTGTATGAGTCGCCAGGTTGAGCAACATATGAATAGACACTACCTTGTTGCTGAGTTTGCGAAGATTGTGCTTGATCTGTTGACTGTATCATTTCTTGGGCATTTGCAGTCCCCTTAACTACAAACAATAGCCCTAAGACCATTACAGAAACGGTAAATAAACCAGCGCCGATTAGCTTAATATTTTTCATGAACTAGGAAACCCTCCTTGCCCACCGATTATGCTTATAATGAAAAATTATATCAACCAATCAGCAATATTTGCAAGAATATGTTATAACCACAACACTTATGATGGTATGGTCATTTTTATATTTGTTCCCTCTCCTAATTTCGAGACTATCGATATTTCACCACCAACTTTATCGATTATTAATCTATCCATATAAAGATCAAGGCCAATTCCCGAGAAGTCAAATTGTTCAGTACTCGTTAATCTACCGAAAGGCATCATCAACGTATCAATCTTCTCCTTAGGTATGCCACTACCCGTATCGCTCACCGTTATAACCACATGCCTTGTATCGCTATTATTGATCGATAGCTTAACAATATCTCCTACTTTGCTAAATTTGATGGCATTATGCAATGTAGAGTACAGGAGTTGATTTAGACCTTCTTTATCGATTTTTGCCGTCAGACCAGAGTCTACAATGCACTCTATCTTGATGTTATTTTGGTTAGCAAAGGCTTGAAGTTCATCGACAACATTTAACGCAAGGTTTTTTATAGTAGCATCTGCTATAATTGGCGACTTTGATTCACTTTGCAGAATGCTCAGATAGTCAAATTTTGACGCTAGGTCTTTTAGTGACACTAGTCCTGAGTCAAATAGCTTAGCACGAGGACTATTGGCAAGTTCTTTGGATATTCTACTCATTTCTTCAATATCTTTATCTAAAGTTGCACTAGAATTTTTAACAAAGTTTAGTTGCGACAGCGATAAGTCCTGTTCTAGTTTCAACTCATGTTCGGCAACCTTCTGTGCGTACGCTTGATTTCTATACACGACAAAAGCAATCACAAATGCACCCGTTGCCAATAAATAGTTTAATGACTGAGTGAAGATTACAGCACGACTCGCATCGTATTTACCAGACCAAATGAATAAACTATTAATAAAGACAATCCCTATTAGAACGCTAAATATTGGGATAAGAATGGTTTTACCTATCAATGATCGTCTTTTTATTTTCGATTCAATTTGTCCAGCCTGGTCTTTAATACTTTCTGCTATGCCACTAATTCCGTCTAATAAGAACTGAATATGATATTTTAGTCGCCCTAATCGGCGCTCTGCAGAATCAACCGTACTCTTAGGTAATTTATTCTCTTTGGCTAGAAGTTCGATGGTAGATTCCATTGTTGCGATAGGTGTATGCAAATAATGTGTTGTTAGACTTACGTAATTACGGCTTAGCTCTTCTGTTCTTTTTAAGTCTTTTCTTACTTTATCCAATCTATCCTTTTCTCTCTTCGCTATTATTGCCTGATAAATATACACCGCAACAAAAGCGATCAGGAAGGCTATTATTGCATACGGTATAGCTATAGCAACAGTATTTGGTATAGGTTGAACAACTGAATTTGCAAACCTAAATATGCTCTCTGTCTGATTCATCAAACTATTTGGCACCAACCTTCTTATAAACCCTGGTATCAAACTTGGTTTATTATTATTGGTATTGTTTGATGATTGGGGTAGTCCTGTTGCTTGATTATCGTCTTGCGTTGTTTCGTTATTATCAATAGGCGCCTCCTGATCTACCGGTGGCTCCTCTCCACCATTGTTTCCCACTTGTCCACCATCATTATCAGGTATTTCTTTAACCAAAGTCACTTGGTTTGAAGTTGTGTTGTCAGCCTGATCAACGTCATCATCATAAATGATGGTTGCTGTTAAGACTGCGGGAACATCTGTTGTGGCAGCGAATACCTTATTTGCCGTACTCTTCTGAATTGACGACAAATTTTGTGGCGCCTTAACTACCAATGAATACGTTGTATTACTTCCAGCATTTAGCGATACGTTATCCCAATATACGTATGATCCCGACTGATACCCACCATTACTGGATGACACATAACTAAACCCTGCTGGCAAGCTAGCCCTAACCTGAGCGCCAACAATATTACCTCGATTGTAAATATTGCTGTTTGCTTTGTTGTCAATATTTATTTGGTAGCTTACGTTTTCGCCTTCTGAAATTCTCTGTTTATCAGCAGTAATCGTAATTTTAGCATCCTTAAAGCATTGTTCGTTGCTGGGTTGATTTAAGGCAATAGATGTCGTTTCGTCTTTAGAAAGAATATCATTGCCTGTTGCAATCTGTGCGCCTGATGTAACGGCTATATTACTAATGTCGCAATAATTTGTGGCTTTAGTTTTGTAACAAATCTGAGCATTATCGGCATCTGCCTCTACAGAAACAAAAGGTTTATTGTTATTTGCCCAAGGAGTAGTATTTAGATTAACAGCTTTTATTTCAAGTTTAAGATTCTCGTTTCCTGAATAACTAATTGAGGAAAGATCTAGATATCCATTTGCTTTTATATTTTCTTGTTTTAGAACGGTGCCAGCAGAGTTCTTTACTGTTACTTCAAGACTATCGAAATCATACATGCTCGCGTTACTTAATTTAACTTTACCCCAAGAAAAAACATGACTCTGACCATCACAATAAAAATCATCAGCATTTATACTTGTCGTAAATTCCATGTCTTCAATACGACAAGGGCTTTCACCGGTTTTTGCGTCAAAAGACCAGAGCCTAGGATTACTAACCACCCAACTTCCTGCCCCAACGGCCTTATCGCCCACACCCCACATACAAGAACCATCATAAACATACCCAAGATCATTAGACTGATTATTATTCACTCCGTACCAGTACTTAGGCTGATTCTGCCATGCTTGTCCTGAGCATTTTGATCCGGTAGTCCAATTCCAGCACATGGTTCCACCTTTATCTTTAGATGGGTTATTTGGGTCCGTAGAAATACGCTTTGCAACCGGAAAGTATGTTTTTGATCCTTCGCTGTCAGTAATATCTGTAGTATACCTACCAAACTCCCAAGGAGCATACATCAAAGACGTAGGAAGCATCTTGACGGGATGATCTGGAGTGGTTTCATTCGAAAGAATATTGTCTCCTGTCTCTTGATCAAGGCACTGCATATGAGGATCGAGTATTCCTTCGTCAAAAATATACGTCAAACACACGGCGCGTAATGAATTATCAGTGTTCTTCCAAGCAAACATCCCAGGAATACGAACAGAGCTTATAAACATTCCACCGTTAGGCCAAAATAGAGCAGGGTCATTCCATCCACTACACTTCACCTTAGTATTTAAATCGAAGCAACTTAGAATATACCCATAAGATCTTTGTGAACTAGGAGGGGGAAACAAGGTGGTTGCATAGATGTTTTTATATGAATAAGGTAATAATGAATATAGTTTTCCACCTTTGGCTATATGAGTTCCGCCGTTATAGTAGACGTTGTAATGTTCTGGGGTATAGTATGTATCAATACTTAATGTCGTTGAGCTTGAATATCCAGAACATGGTGCATCAGCTCCATTTCCGTCACTATTTAAGTCATAGCAAACCACTGTTTGTTTTGCTTGATCAAGATCTGCTGCGTCACCATATAGCTTTCCATCGCTCATAACAAACCCTGATAACTTAACCGGGTTGTCCACGCCACCATACGTACTACCTGTTGACCCAAGAATAGTGAACCCGCAATTTTGTTGCAAAACTAAATCCACACATACTACACCGTAATTTGCGCCAGACTGACCAGCGACGTAAAGTCGTCCATCATTGCCGTACGTTCCATCGTCTACATAAAATTGACCAGCCATAGGAGTATTTATATCCTTTGGTCCGGTACCCAAAGTCCCAACTGAGGTGCTCATATACGTAGGATAACCTTCACATTGAGAATATACTTTTAGATCAAAACAATTTATCGTAAAATCATCTTGACTACCTGCGTCTTGAACTGTTACCGACTGCATTATTTGATAGAACTTGTCTTTATACATTATTGGCCCCATGCCATGAAAAGCACCATTGTCTAGCTCAACTTCCTTGGGAGGTAGGATCATCCCTGCCTGAGAGAACGGCTTTAGTGTTTGGGATGTTCCGGTTTGAATTTTAATATAATCAACGTCAGCATCAGATACGCAAGGTGAGGTAGTGGTTGTTGCAACAAAACTTACGCCATCATCGCAAGAATATGTGGCAGACCATCCTTTTGGCAGTTCTAGTTCTCCATCAAAAACTTGCTGATCTTTGTTAATTTTTTCTGTGATAGTTCCATCAACATTAACAACACTACCACTTACACCAACACTCTTTTTCCATTGTAAAGATTCTCCTTTTTGAGCAATTGAAGCATTTGACTCGGGAACGACTGATGACTCAATGGCAATTGAATTTTTAACATTTGGGGGATCTGTTTTGGTATTTTTTAGATATATAAATATTGTTAATCCACTGAGCCCCAATGCAACGATTACTGCAATAGGTATTTCTTTTTCTCGTAATAAAAATCCTGTCACACTTTTAAGCTTATTAGTCATAGACCTAACCCATTTCCATTACTACCATCAAGTTTATCTATATAGTTTGGATAGCCATCGCAGTCAGAATCATCATCACCAAGATTGCTATTATTTTGTGTAATATATGGGAGTTGACAACCAGCACCCCTTCCTACATCTTCATTATTGTTTGTTATGCCATCTCCGTCATAATCACTACTCGGGGTACCTGGCTGATATGCTGGGTTAAACATCGAGACAAAACGTTGCCCCATGATAATATTACTGGCTTCATTTAGGTGAATTCTATCTCCCGACCTAATTAAGTCACCATCTTCAACTGCATCCACCTTCATTACTCCATTATTATCATCGTCTGCAACTTTTTGGATTGCATTTCTTACTTTTTCTTGCCTGTTCCATCCTACGGCATGAGTTGTGTAGAAATCAGAAGAGAGAGTCAGCGGATCTAAAGAACCCATATATGGAAACCCGCAATAATCAATGGAGTCCAAGGGGTATGAATATTCATAACAATTTCTCATGCTAAATTTTGCAACAACGAAATGTGCCTGAGAAGAAAATTGAAGATCTGTTTTTGATCTTGTAATTAGGTCTCTTAGGTTCTGTTCGTATTGATCGGCATACGACTGTTGTAGTGCATCTGTTCCACCCTGATACCAGTAAAAACCATCGACTGTATATTTTTTATTTGTGCTCTTAAGATAGTTAGTTAAAGCATTAAATTCTGTTTTCATCCTGTCATAACTCTTGTTCCTTCCTGGAGCAGAATTAAAGTCAAACGGAACTGTTGGACTTGTTGACTGGGCAAGACTTTGGAAGCCATAAGAAACTTTCAAAATAATTACTTTTCTTCTACCGTTTTCATACAATTTCCTTGCCATTGATAGCTCTGGACCAAATTGACCCAATCTCTGAACATCATTCATGTTTTTATATCTGTTAGCACCTGTAGCGCCAACACCACCCGACTGAATCCACCCAGCAGGACTAATTCCATTAAAGTAATCAATATATTCTGAAAGGGTATCTGGACCGTTACCATCGGCCCCAGCCCACCAAAAACCAGTCACTGTATCTGCTGGATGATTTTGCTTATCTATTCCTGTGCCAGCAGGCAAATTAACCCGAAAAGAGTTAGTACCCTCTGCCCAAGACTGACCAGCTAGAATAAAAATAGAGTATGGTTCTTCATCACCAGGATCTGCAAAGGTAAGTGACATCATCCCAAAAAAGACAGTCATTATGGGCACAAAAACAGCCATCAAGGTTATAAAGAACCGCTTAATATTCCATGCCTTCAATACGCTCATGATTATAGAGTCATTTTATATCTAATCTATACTAAATTCAACAAAGCTTGCGTCTTTAAAAATACAAATCTACCATCAGTAATGGTAGATTAAAAAAATATTCTATGTGGTCGGGGTTACAGGACTCGAACCTGTGACCTCGCGGTCCCAAACCGCGCGCGCTAGCCAACTGCGCCAAACCCCGGCAACAGGGAAATTATACTTTATTACCCTGTAAAAATCTATATCTATTTAGCAAACTCAATGGCTCGAGTTTCGCGAATCACATTTACTTTAATGGTTCCCGGATACTGCATGGTGCTTTCGATTTTTGTGGCAATATCTCGCGCCAACTTAATTGCCGACAGATCGTCAACACTTTGAGGCTTAACAAACACCCTAACTTCTCGACCAGCACTAATGGCGTATGATTTTTCTATACCACTAAAACTATTTGCAACGTTTTCAAGTTCCTTCATGCGTTCTGCAAAGTTCTCGGCGCTAATGTTTCGAGCACCCGGCCTGGCGGCGCTTATCGCATCAACCACTCGTACGATTAAGGCCTCTACGGTCGTAGCCTCAACATCATCATGATGTTGCTCGGCAGCCAATGCTACCTCTTCTGGAGCACCGTACTTACGCAATATCTCACCACTAATATGGTGATGCTTTCCTTCTATCTTGTGAGTTAAGGCCTTACCTATATCATGCACCAATGCAGAATATTTAGCAATCCTAACATCTGCGCCAACTTCTTCGGCAATAATCCCTGCAATATGCGCCATCTCCGTACTGTGCTTAAGGACATTTTGGCCATATGATGTACGGTATTTAAGCTCCCCTAAGATTTGTAAAATTTCTTTAGGTATCCCAATTACTCCAACTTCTCGGGCGGCGTCTTCACCTGCTCTAATAACATCCTTTTGTACATTCTTCTGAGCTTTTTCAACAACTTCCTCAATTCGCCCTGGATGAACGCGACCATCCTTAAGCAACATTTCGACAGCCTGGCGTGCAACCTCACGACGCACAGGATCAAAACTTGAAAGCACTATATAACCGGGTGTGTCATCAACCATGATATCAACACCTGTTGAGCGTTGCAGGGCTTGAATATTGCGACCTTCTTTCCCGATAATTCGCCCCTTCATCTCTTCATCGTCAAGTTTTACGCTGGTCAGTGTTCGTTCGGCGGTTACCTCGCTGGCCATACGCTCCATAGCTGAAACAATAATATATCCTGCTTTTTCTTCAGCCATTTCTTGAGCTTCGGTTTGCAATTTAGCAATAAGTCCAGTAAGGTCGCTCTTGATATCGCGCTCTGTCATCTGCATTAATTTTTCTGTAGCTTCTGATTTAGAGAGCTTTGCAACCTTCTCTAATTTTTCTTGTTGTTTGGTTCGAATTTTTCGAATCTCGTCTTTTAGGGTTTCAACTTCGTCCTCACTCTTACGCAATGCCTCATTACGTTTATCTAGTTGGTCGAGTTTTTTATCTAATGCGTCTTCACGATCAAGCAAACGCTTCTCAATATCCTTAAATTCTTTGCGACGCTGTTGTTCTTCTTTACGTGCATCATCAGCAATTTTAAGAGCATCATCTTTTGCGTCTTGGACTATTTTACGAGCCTCTTTTTTTGCTTTATCAACCTCTTTCTTGGCATTTTCTTCGGCTTTTCCTGCTTTTTGGCGAGTAATCAAAACATTACCACCAAAACCAACAGCAAGACCAGCCACAGCTAAAACTATGGTAATTGGTTCCATCGTAGTTCCTTTCTTTTCGTGTTTGATAACCCCACAATCACTATCACTTCTTTAGTAAGATTATCAAAATCAAATCAATAAAATGTTGGATTTATCCCAAAAATATATCCTACGTAAGATTATACTGCAAAATTCATATTTGCACCAATAAGTCAGTAAATACGACTAACTTCAGTAAAAACTAAAGCCCTATCTTCAAATGTTTTGTTAGAAGCATTAAATTTACCAGTGCAAGATATGAGGTTGAGCCCATGTGTACCTTTAGTGATAGGTAAAATCATTTCGGTCATATCTAAATTTGTTGCCTTCTTGATTTCTACTTTGACAACTTTGTAGTCAATCTTCTTGCCGTCGCCACGCTCTATAGTTACAATATCGCCTTTATTTAGAGTTTCTATCTTGTAGAACACTCCTTTTTGTGTCGGCCCAGACACATGACCGTCAAGCAATACAGCGCCACCAGGAGTTCCGGGCTTGGCACTTTGATTGTACCATCCTGCATCATGGATACTCCTTGGGGCCTCAAGAGACCCGTTCTTGTCGACAGACATTTGCCTTACTCTACCATTAATGCCAAGCTTTGGAATTGCCACTATTCTTGGCAAGTCAGGGGCAACAGAATACGAACGAACATCATCATCAGACGGTTTTTTTTCATCAACATCACTAGTTGCTTCAGAGTTTGAAGCTTGAGCAGAAACTGTTTGGGCAATCTTGTTGTCGAGCATGAACGATCTGATTGCGACCGTTATGCCAACCATAAACACTACTACCGCCATGCCATACATGAAATAATTTGGTGATATCGACTTGAGCCTTCTAAAGGACAGTGTTTTCTTGTTTTGTTGAGACTTCTTCCATTTACTAGCGGATTCCTGGAAATCGAACGCCTTAGGATTACTACCTTCGGGAGCGATATTACTATCTTTAACATTTAACTTTGAATCGTTAAGTAATGGTGTTGGTTTTTTGAAACTATTTGCAGTAGTATTTACTTGTTTTGTAGTGGTGTCTGGGCGAGTACTTTGCAACGCTTTATGTTCAGAAGTATCCAGCGCCATGTTAGAGGGCTCCCATACATCCATGCCTATTCGCCGTCGTAAGTGAGTAGCTCCGCTTCGTGGAATAACTCTATGAGGCTGTCTGGTGCGATATGTTCGCATTCTATCAGACAGTTCAAGGGCGCTAAGTTGTAACTTCTGTTTTTGTTGCATTTTTTTGTTTAGTTTTTAGTTTTTACAAAAGCAAATTCTAGGCTTGTTTTTTGATTGTAGTCTTGCGAGCTACGAATGCAATTGCTAATGCTGATCCGGTAGTTGCTAGCAGGGTAAGCAATGGATTATTCTTTAGCATTGCGAATCCGGTATTTGGAACTTTTGGTGCAGTAACGACAGTTATGGTCACGTCATTGCCATCACCACCTTTGTAGCTAATCTTATATACGCCACCATCGCTATTTGTAAAGGTTGCACCTTCCGGTAAGTCTTTGAATGTCCCAGTTACTGCATCAGATCCGTCGTTGGCAATAATTGTATATACATCATTTGCTTTTGGAACATAATCTTCAAACCTTAAGACCTTCAATGTTCCGTTGCCAAGCGTAACTGTTCCGTTAGCAATAATTTGGTCACCACCATCTTTGCCTATTTCAAACTCGTATATTCCGCCTTCGACCCATTCAATATTGCCAACCGTTAATGTTCCTGGACTGTGTCCTGGAGCGATTGCTCCTCCAGCAAGGATCTTTAAAAATCCTCCTATTTTTCCTGTACCACCAAGAATACCTTTAACTTGAAAGGGGTTATCTACCGTACCTAGTATTGATTCGCTACAATCAAAATTAACAAGCACTTTATTGTTCGCTGTTAGAGCATAATAAGTATCGGGACAATCTTCTTCCTTTGATATTGTTACAACCCTCATCTCACTATTCACCGAGGATCCATCTGGATAGGTTACAGCTCCGCTACCCCCAGGTTGTACTTGTAAATTATCTTTACCATTTAATACTCCACTAAATTTTAGATTAGCATGATCTAAAGATACCTTAGTAGATGCTCCCACCGTAACCACACCACTCAAATTCACAGTTGTATTTGCGGCAGGAGTAATACAATCTTCGCCTTTTGCTTGAATAACATTAATAGAGCCGCCATTAATTGTAAAGTCTTTACTGAAGGTCATATCAGACCCGTTATCAGTTACTAGATATAAACCACTATTGCCTCCAACAAAAGAAATGCTTGATGCCTTGTTTGCGATATCGTTGGCCCTAGATGTAACAATTAGAGGCTGATACCCTTGAACAACTATGTTACCACTAAAGCTTGGGCTATCCTTCGAAACTGGGTGAGAATAAGGAACCGACAAACAACCTCCTCCACCAGATCCTTCTTGAATAGAGTCCAAAATCAGAGTACCTGTACCAGACACGCTATTAAGATAACCGTCAATAACAGTTACAGTATGATTGCCAATATCAAGTACAGGTTCATTAGAGTTTAATATTGCGTTTTTAACAGTAATGTCACCATCTGCAATTATACCCACCCCTAAATTTATCTGATAAGATTCTAGGGGTGAAAAATCACCAGATAATTTAAAATCATTTCCTGTCACGATAATGTAATGATAGCAACCGCTGGGCTTTGCGCCACTAGTCGAGATACCTGAAAGAGTTATAGAATTGGGGTCTAAATCATTATTAAATGTTAAATCTGCAGAACAGTCACCACTAAAAATTGTATCCATAGGGAATGCAAGGCTGTCGCCATTTGCTGGTGCCGTGTCTCCATCCCAGTTTGTGCCGGTGCTAAATTTATCATCTGCACCACCACCATCCCAAGTTTTAGTGGCTGCAAATGCATTGCCACGACTTATTGTTAGCGCACCCAATAAGGTTGCAACAAATAATCCAATACCAATTACTATTTTGTGTTTTTTCACGTTTTTGTCTCCTTTTTTATTGTTTAAAGTACTATGAGTTAAGCTTATTTTTAAGCTGTTAGTTTGTCAAGCATTTTTCGCAAATCTGTTGAGTTATTCACTACGTTACTTCTTTGGCTCGGTGATTCTTGCTGGTCTTCCATACTCAGGTACAACTATTTGTTCATCGGCATTTTTTGGCAGTTGTTTTATACCTTTAGATATCCAATCATCACCAGTTGTGCCAACCACTGGAATATCTAAGCTATACGCTAGGCTATTGGCGACCGTAGCGCCTATTCTTAACCCAGTAAAACTCCCAGGACCTTTATAGCAAACAACACCAGTAATATCCTGCCAATTTTTGTTCTCAGCTTTAAGAAGGGCACTGATCTTAAGGTGTATAGTTTCTGCAAGCTCTCTATGTGCTTGCCACTTCTCATACTGACGTTCTTGTCCTGCCTTAAAGAACAGACCAACCTCTGCAACGGGCCGATCTGTGCGAATCGTCAAAATCATCTTAATCAACGTTGCCCAGAGGCACTACAAGTTGGATCAAAGGTAAGAACAACCACTCTGTTCATTCTTTTAGATACTTCGTTAGGGTTGCTTTCGTAATCTGTTGCAGAGGTGGCAGGGTCAATTGCAATTTTATCTGCAGGAACTCCTTTGGCGATTAGTTCCTTCTTAACTACTTCTGCTCGCTTATTCGCGAAATCTTTATCTGCCTGTGATGTTGCCACTCCACCATAAAGCTTTATGGTAAATGATTTCCCCTTAACCGATGGATCATTAGCTAAATTTGCCATGTTTTCCACCGCACCAGTATTATCCGAACTAGTGTCTAATGAATCTGGTTCAAAATGCACATTTGCAGTATAAGGTCTGGTTGGATCTTCAAAATGGAACCCATACTCTGTAGCTGTCTTGCCGTACATATCCTTGTACCAATTGTCAAAATCTGCCTGAACAAGGCACTGACTACCGCTAGATTGTGTAGCTGGTTCTGATGAAGCTGTTGTATCTGTCTGGTTACTGCTTGCGCCCACTAAGGCAACGTTACTACCCGTAACAAGCTCTATTACTTGCCAACCCTTGTCGCCTTTTTCTAGCGCTGTTCGAGCCATTTTATTATTTGCTCCTTGCAGTGTATACAAAAAATAATGTTTCCCAGATTTATTTGTGCTATCAACCTTACTAAAGCTTGTGGCCTTCATGCCAGGCGCCATACTTTGTAAAAACTGTTTAGTTTCAGCGCTACCGTCAGTGTAAGAAAGTGCCTTATCAACATCTCCCGCAGTCATGGCAGTCATAAATGAACTAGAAGTAGATGAGATCTGCATGGTGCTTAATACTGTAAAAAAGAAAAATAATACTATTGGGATAATAACAATGCAAATGGCTCCGATTATCAAGCCAATAATCAAGCCTTTGTGGCTTTTTCTTGGTGTTGGATTAGTCTGAAATTGGTTCGTGCTTGCAGATTGCATAGTATTAGGCGTGCCACTGGCTATGGGGCTTTGAGTTGTAGGTTGCGCAGAATTGTTTGCAGAACCTATTGATGTAGTGGAACCAGGGGGAGGTGTAGGAGCTTGAGGAATTGGCGGTACTGGCGGAGTAGGAGGCGAAGGAGGAGTAGGTGGATTAGGGTTCATGGGCTGACTATTTTGATTATCTGGTTGCATCTAAATCTCCTGCTCTTTGGTTTGTCTTGGTTATGCTTATATTCTATACATTTTATGACATTAAGCAATCATTAATTAGATATTCCAACCTATCAGGAGCCACAAAAGATAATAATCTCTTGTTTTCATCTATAGGCTTAATAGTTAACTGCAACCGGTCCTCGGGTAGGACATGTCTGATAGCTTCCGACCATTCAACAATAATAACTGTAGTGTCGTCTAAAATAGACTCTTCAACTTCATACTCAATCAAGTCCACTTCTTCAAGTCTATAAAAATCAAAGTGTACAATATTAAATCTCTTGGTTTTATATAGTTTACTTATAGAAAATGTCGGGCTAGAAACGTGGCTTTTGCTTCCAGCACCCTTTACTAACCCCCTAACAAAAGTAGTCTTGCCACCACCAATGTCTGAAATTAACTCAATGCATTCACCGCCTTTTAATTTAGCCCCGACCTGACTAGCTATTAATCGTGTTCTCGCTTCATTGTTTGATACCAATTCTAGTTTCATTATTAATTACAATTGTATGCAAATATCCAACAAACCACAAAATTGTTTTATTGTAATGGTTTATAATAATCGTTGATGTTAATGCTTGGACAGTCTTTACTAAACAAACAAGTTCTCAGTCTTCAAATAGGAGCGCCAATTGGCGTTGTTACAGAGGCAATTATAAATCCATTCAATCTTAAACTAGAAGGCTGGTACGCCAAAGATCATTACACCAAACATAATGTAATCCTCTTATCACAAGACGTTAGAGAAATAATACAAGATGGGATGGTAGTAAACGATCATAATTCACTATCAAATCCTGATGAGTTAGTGCGATTACAAGAAATCATTAAACACAAATTTATCTTGCTCGGCATGAACATTATCACTGATCAAAAACGAAGATTAGGCAAAGTATCAGATTACGCAATAAATACCGACAATTTCTTTGTTCAAAAGCTACACGTCAGCCAATCAATAGTAAAAAGTTTTACCGGTGGAGCCCTAATGATAGATCGCTCACAGATTATTGAAATCACACATAAAAAAATAACGGTCAGCGAAGCAACAGCCCGAGACACATCCCCAATGCCAGCGGTTGCCTAATATTTTTATTATTGATGCTCTCTAATAACTACGTTAATATCATCAAAGCCAAATCCTTGACGAACTAAATATGCTTTTAGCTTTTGCTCATCTTGATATCTAGTTTGTTGGCGTTTTCTTGCTATTAAATCACTTAAAACAAGTTGTTCATCTGTATGGTCTTGTTCTAAAGCTGTCTGAACAATAGATTTTGAAATATGTTTTTGTTGTAGTTCATACCTTAGTTTGCGCTTACTTATTGGTTTGAGTGCTCGACGGCTACGTACCCAACTTTCGGCAAACTTATTATCATCTATATAACCCCTCTCACTTAACCTGTTAAGTATCTTTGTGATTGTGTTGTCGTTATGACCCTTTCTTAATAAGTATTGTCCCACCTCCCACCTACTTCTTGGTCGTCTAGACAGATAATCTAATACCCTCATATAAGCTTTATCGTCTTCTGCTTTGTTTAATAGCTCTTTTAATTCTAATTTTGTAACTTCTTGACCAACTTTAATCTTGATACTTAATAGTTCCTGTTCAGACAAGCTAAATGAATATTTGTCATCAACATATATTGAGTAACGATCTGCTCGCTTAACCTGCTGTTTAATACTTGTTATTTTCATAAGACACTGTCGACCTTAAGCTGGTCAATAATTTGAGGTACTTCAGTTGTGTTCCATGAAGCCGATAGGTGACCCCCGTTTGGTATTGTTATAAATGTTCCCTCGACTTGATTACAGAGATCTTTAGCATCGTCAATGCTACAATACGGATCGTCACTACCGTGAACAAAATATATTTTGCCACCCTTAACCTTTAATACACCTGCGTCGTATTCGTCTTTAAACAAGCGCTCAAACTGCCTGCTATCGTACCAGTCCGGAGATACAGACTTAAGTAGCCTCTCGTTAAGAAATGCTCCAACTAACACGGTCGCCTTAACCTTAGGAAACCAATCAGAGCTCAAAAGGTTCAATGCAGTGGTAGCCCCTGAGGAGTGGCCAACCAATATATTGTTAGCGAAATCCCAACCGGAATTTTTTAGAAACTTATCATAAACAATTTTGTTTGGGGTATGGTTTTGCGGAAGTTCTGGCGCAAAAACCTCATAACCATTTTCTTCTAGTTGATGTTTTAGCCAAGGAAACCATATTTTTTTTGGACTCCCATCAGTTCCATGCAACAACACTGCCTTTTTCATTGCCTACTCCTGGGATGAGGCTTCAGTCACCTTACTAGCAATTTCTTCCATAATCTTTGGATTGTCTTCTAAATACTTCTTGGTGGCTTCACGTCCTTGCCCAATCTTGCTACCACCATAAGCAAACCAAGCACCAGATTTATCGACAATTCCTTTATCTACCGCTAAATCCAAAACATCCCCTGATCTACTAATTCCTTTATTGTACATGATATCAAACTCTGCTTGCCTAAAAGGTGGGGCGATTTTATTTTTAACAACTTTGACTCGACAATGATTGCCTATTATCTCATCGCCCTGTTTGATTTGGCTAACTCGACGAATATCCATACGTACAGAAGCATAAAACTTAAGTGCATTACCACCGGTAGTAGTCTCTGGATTGCCAAACATTACACCAATCTTCATACGAATTTGGTTGATAAATATAACTGTGGTTTTTGATCGATTGATGACACCTGTTAGTTTACGCAATGCCTGACTCATCAAACGAGCCTGCAATCCCATATGACTATCGCCCATGTCACCTTCTATTTCTGCACGTGGCACAAGGGCTGCGACAGAATCAACAACCACCAAGTCAACGGCATTAGATCGAACAAGTGTTTCGGTAATCTCTAGAGCTTGTTCTCCGTTATCTGGCTGTGATATTAAGAGACTTTCAACATTAACACCTAATTTTTTGGCGTACGCTGGGTCAAGAGCGTGTTCGGCGTCAATAAAGGCTGCTGTACCACCAGTTTTCTGGATTTCTGCAATTGCATGCAAAGCAATGGTTGTTTTTCCGGAACTTTCTGGGCCATACACCTCAATAATTCTACCTTTTGGCAAGCCACCACCTAATGCTAAGTCTAGTGCCAAGCTTCCTGTTGGGATACATTCAATAGAAACTTTATGAGCATCACCCAAGCGCATAATTGAGCCCTTACCAAATTGTTTCTCTATGTTATCTAAGGCTAGGTTTAGTGCCTGAGTTTTTCCATCATCTTGCGTTTTTGAAACTTTCTTGTCTACCACTTTACTCCCCTTCTCCACCTTTTGGTGCTTTAATAGTATACCATTTTATCCTGACAGAAAGTGGTCAAGTTAATAGTTTATGAACATTTTTGCCAAAACCTTAAATACTAAACTTTAGTTAATCCTGGTTATGGCTAGATTTCTTAGCTATAATACATTTAATTATGCGTATATCAGACGAATTAATGGAGAAATTCCTCCAACGATCTTCACAAATAACCACCGATGAACTGGCGACTATGCGTCAACAATCAGTAGATGGTAATGAGTCGTTGCAAGATCTCGCAGTAAAAAGCAACTTAATATCTGAAAACGAATTAACAAAATTGTATTCTAAAGAAATTGATGTTCCATTTGCAGATTTCAATCCCAAAGACATTCCTGTTGAGGTTCTTCAGCAAATACCTGAAAGACTCGCCAAACAATATAAAGCTATAGTTTTTGGAGTAGATCAAGCAGGAAACCAGTTAGTGGCCATGGAAGATCCTGATGATATCGAAGCTGTTAACTTATTACAAAAACAACTCGGCTCTGATATAAAAATCCATATTGCGCCAAAAAATAATATTCAGTCAGCACTCGATCAATATCAAGGAAATATAAGCAATGAACTAACTAAAGTTATTGATAGCGAAGCAAGCGAAGATAGTGAATCTGAAAAAGTTAAGGTAGAAGACATAGCTGAAGATTCCCCGATAGCTCAAACAGTAAATCTACTCATTGAATATGCTATTAAAGCAGGTGCAAGCGATATCCATATAGAACCTAGGGAAGATTATGTATCTGTTAGATACCGTGTGGATGGGGTATTAAGAGAAGCCAACAAACTACCAAAAAAAGTCATGGCTTCGTTAGTTTCACGCATAAAAATCCTTTCAAACCTAAAAATCGATGAAAGACGTGCGCCTCAAGATGGTAGATTTAAGATTCAAATTAGTAGCAGACTATATGCACTACGTGTATCAACTCTGCCTGTAATGGATGGCGAAAAGGTCGTAATGCGTATTCTAGATGAATCGACAAAAGCTCTTGGACTTGAGGATTTAGGATACTGGGACGGGGCATTAGAGGCAATAAACCATGCAATTGTTCAGCCTTATGGAATGATTCTAGTAACAGGCCCAACTGGGTCAGGTAAGTCCACAAGTTTATTTAGCATTTTGAGTATTTTGAATAAACCTTCCGTCAACATATCAACCGTAGAAGACCCAGTTGAATATCGAGTAATTGGCGCAAATCAAACCCAAGTAAACCCAGTAGCAGGTATGACATTTGTCAATGGACTACGCGCGCTTCTTCGCCAAGACCCTAACATTATCATGGTTGGAGAGATTCGTGACGGAGAAACAGCCGATCTGGCAATTCAGGCTGCTCTTACAGGACACCTGGTATTCTCCACCCTACACACCAACAATGCCGCGACTTCACTACCTCGCCTTCTAGATATGGAGATTGAACCGTTCTTAATTGCATCTACCATTAGGGCTGTTGTTGGCCAAAGGCTTATTAGGAGATTATGTGTTGAGTGTAAAGAACAATACTCGCCAGACGAAAAGACTCTAGGGCAACTTAAAGATTCATTTCATATCGATAGCCCTGAAAAATTTGCCTGGATACATCAACTAGAGATGTCAGCCATTAGTTCGGGAATTGGAGTTTCCGATCAAGACAATAAGAAGGCCAGGGATACGAGTAGCCCGTCAACAAGTGAATCTGAAGTTACACAATTATGGCGTGCTCATGATGGAGGGTGTGATGTATGTAGTCACACCGGATATAAAGGACGCATGGGAATTTATGAAGTATTAGAAAATACAAATGATATTCAAAAACTAATAGTCGGGAACGCAACAAGTGAAGTTATTGAGGCACAAGCAATTAAAGAAGGTATGTTGACAATGCAGATGGATGGACTGATTAAAGCATTGCGCGGACAAACAAGTATTGAGGAAATTCTAAGAGTGACTAGGGAGGCATAAGTATAACCATGGAAGAATTTACATATACCGCAACTAAAGATGGCAAAACTATAACCGGAACAGTATCCGGAAATAGCAAAGAAGCAGTTATTAATAGCCTAAAGAAACAGAGTTTGCATCCCATAATAGTCAAAAAGAAAAAGTCAAAGAATGGCTTCAATATTAAGCTTGGACAAAAGGTTGGCCTTAAAGATTTGGCGGTTTTTACTCGGCAACTGTCAACCATGGTTTCTGCTGGAGTTCCATTATCGCGTGCTTTGGCAACACTTCAAGCCCAGGCATCGAATAAATACTTCAAGGATGTAATAGGCGACATCGGCAAGAATGTTGAAGGAGGACTTCCTTTATCTGACGGTTTCGCAAAATATCCAAATATATTCTCAGAGGTTTACGTGAGCATGGTTCGTGCTGGTGAAGCTGGAGGAATCCTTGAAGACATACTCAAAAGGCTGGCATCGCAAATAGAGCGCGATTCCAGTATGCGAAAAAAGATAAAAAGCGCTATGACCTACCCTGTTGTGATCTTAGTCGTTACAGTGATATCGTTCTTTGGAATAATGATCCTGATAATACCAAAGATTAGTAAAATACTAACCGATCTAGGTGGTGAAGACGCTGAACTCCCAATTTATACTAGGGCAATGTTATCGATAAGCGACTTTGTGCGAACCCAGGCACCACTAATAATTATAGTTTCAATTATATGTGTAATAATTGTAAGACGCTATATCAAAACACCAAAAGGTAAGTATAAATTTCATGCTTTACTCCTCAGGCTACCAATTATAAATACAATAATTATTAAGGTTGCAATAGCACGTTTCGCAAGAACTTTTGCATCATTAATGTCTGCAGGAGTTGGTGTTTTAGATGCCCTTGAAGTTACGGGTGCTGCAATCGGCAATAAAGTCTTTCAAAGAGAACTTGAGGAAGCCTCTAAGGAAGTAAAAAACGGTAAACAACTATCAGAAAGCCTGACTAAAAATACACATTTTCCACCAATAGTTTCTCAAATGCTGGCCGTCGGTGAAGAAACTGGACAAATTGACACTATACTGGTGAAAGTTGCTGACTTTTATGAAGAGGAAGTAGCAACTACTATTGATGGATTAAGTTCAATAATTGAGCCGATAATGATAATTGTACTAGGAAGTGTCGTTGGGTTAATAGCCGCTAGTGTTATGGGTCCAATTGCTTCACTTAGTAAAAATATTGGCAATTAAGATCTTTTTTATTTTAAAGAAGTTAAATGTGCTTGCATTGTATTACTATTGTGCTTATAATTATGGCCAACTTGACGAATACGTCTCGTTACATTAAAACAATAAATAAGAAGGAGGGTGGGTCCCTATGACTTCACTAAATAAAAAACAACGTGGTTTCACTATCGTGGAGCTCTTAATCGTTATTGTCGTTATTGGAATTTTGGCGGCATTAGTTATAACAACATATAGCGGTATTCAACAAAAAGGTCGTGACACTGAACGACAAACGGATATTAAAGCAATCCATGGCCAGCTAGAGGCATACTATGCTCAGAATGGACACTATCCTACGTTAGCTAATGTGAATGATTCTACATTTAGAGGAGCGAATATGAAGGGGCTTGATGCCGATGCCCTACAAGACCCTAAAGGCTCGGCACAAACGCTTGTTGCGACTGCTACAGCTAACTCATATTCATACGCTGTTACACCTGCTGGATGCGACAACGGAGCTAATGGTGAATGTACAGCATATACATTAACTGCAACATTAGAAGGCACAATTGACGGAAGTGGTACCTACTCTAAAACTAGCCTAAATAATTAGTTGGTTATGTACTCGATAAACCCCCCTCATATGAGGGGGGTTTTGAATATTTGAAGATTAATATCAATAATGTATTAATATTGATATAATACAAACTGTTAATGCTTAAGATTAAAATAATGAGTGAAACTATATATTTATATAACGATAAACCCGTATTTGGTATGGATATTGGCTTCAGTAGCATAAAAGTAATGCAGTTATCGACAAATCACAATCAATTCCATGTTAAAGGGTATGGTGTGGCAAATTTTGAAGAATCAAGTATTGTCAATGGTGTCATAGATAACTATGAATCAATCGCTTCAAGTATGCACAATATGTTTTCCTCTTCACTCACAGGCACTATTGATACAAAAAGAGTAATCATGTCTATACCAGCATCGTATACATTCTCAAGAATTATTAATCTACCTAGCAATATAGCCGAAAAAGACATACCTGATGCAGTTAATACTGAAATTCAGCAATACCTACCCTCATCATCTTCTGATTTGTATTTAGACTACTCCATACTAGGTACACAGAAAGATCAAAATCGTGTTCTAACAGTAGCGACGCAACGAAAACTCGTCGACTCATACATGAACCTTGCAAGAATTCTTGGACTTGAGGTAGTGGCAATGGAGCCAACAACCAGTGCATCTAATAGGCTATTCGGCTTTACTGATCAACATAAGGTTCCTACGGTATTGATAGATTTTGGCGCCATATCCACGGACGTAACAATTTACGACAATGATTTAGTAGTTACAGGAACAACAACAGGAGGTGGCGACCATTACACTGATGCCATAAGAAACGCCTTGGACGTCACAAATCAGGAAGCTCAAACCATCAAATCACGCTATGGATTAAACTTTAGTAAAAAGCAAGCTGAAATAATTGACGCTCTTAAACCATTAACCGACGAGATTACGAGAGAGATAAAAAGAATGGTACGATATTACGAAGAGCGAATAAATAATGGCAACAAAACCATAGGTCAAGTAGTTTTACTTGGTGGTGGAGCTAATATTCCCGGATTGAGTGATTATTTTACCAACACCCTCCGGTTGCCAGTAAGAACATATGATCCATGGAATACTATCACTTTTGAATCTATTAATCTGCCGAAGCCTGGAGAAGAAAATATCTACATCACTTCAGCAGGCCTAGCATTAATGGATCCCAAGGAGCCGTTCGCATGATTAACCTTAGTCCGGATGACTACAAAGAATCTTTACGTTATGCAAGGCGTAGCTCAAAACTACTCAGATGGGTTGGTGGAACTCTTATTATTCTGATGGCTGTTTTGTTGACACAGCTCATAGGGTTTACCTATTTAAAGTCTGAAACAAAACGATACCAAGAAATCAATGCCAGTATCACGCAAGATTTAAAAAATAATGACCTTGAGGGTACGCTCAAGACTGTAGAGAATATTTCCGGAAGCCTAAAACTTATTGTTCAGGTATTATCAAAACAAGTGCTGTTTTCGGAATTAATCAAACAGGTGGGCTCGGTAATGCCAGAAAATACAGTACTTTCGAATATAGAAATTAGTAAGGTTGAAGGAGGCATTGATCTTTCAGCAGAAACCAAAGACCAAGAATCAGCCACACAAATCCAGGTTAACCTAATGGATCCAAACAACAAATTATTTGATAAAGTAGACATTGTATCGATAAGTTGCGGAGAAAGTAATCCAACCTACCCCTGCAGGGCTACTTTCAGAGCTTTATTCACAAAAGACAATCCATTCCTATTTGTAAACAATAAATCCGCAGGTAGCAACCAATGACCTCCAAGAAAGCATTTCAACTAATAATTGGTTTGTTAGTATTATCAATCCTTGGCGTAGTTTCTGCTATATATATGGGTAATAAACTATTGTCGCGTCAATCTCAATACTTGGTTGATCAGAAAATATCAAATAAAGTGTTAGAGAACCAGGAGTTATCCTTAGCTAAAGCAAAACAAAATATCCAAAAATACAAGAATCTAGAAGAATTGACTCAGGCTATTGTTCCAAGAGATAAAGACCAGGCTCGTGCTACACGAGAAATACTCGCCTTAGCTCAAGAAAGCGGAATCCAAATAAAATCAATTACCTTCCCGGCCTCGAACCTTGGCGCCCCAGCACAAAAGTCAACGTCTAAAGAATCCACTCAAGAAGGATCAACTCCAGCGCCCAATCCTATAAGCCAGGCTGTTCCTGTAAAAGGCCTGAATGGTATATACAGCTTAGAGGCAACCATTACGCCAAATGGGCCAGTTAACTACTACCAATTTATTGATTTTCTTGCCAAGCTCGAAAAGAATCGTCGCACATCACAAGTAACCAGTATTAGGATTGAACCTAAATCATCTTCTAGTAAGAATCCCCAACTAATTTTTGCGTTAAAACTAAATATGTTCTTAAAGCCATGAATTTAAATACCTCAACCATAAGACCTCGTATAGAAAAATTAGCACGATTTATAAAAAAGAATGCTGTATTTTTGTTTGTTGTTTCCGGTCTCATCATTATTGCCTACCTAACATTCAATATCAGACTTCTCGCCAATAAAGAGCCTAGTGAATCAGCAATTGCTGAAAAATCAAGCGAAAATAAACCAATTAACATTGATGAATCAGCAGTAAAACAGATTAAACAACTTCAAGCAGTAAATCTAGAAATTAGAGCCCTGTTCGAGCAATACAGAGACAACCCATTTCAAGAATAGAAATTAGTTCCCGTACTGAACTAGGTTTTTTTCGTGAGCTCCCACAATAAGTTTTGAATGCTTATATGGGTCTGGAATATAGGTGAATAAATAATTTTGTTGTTCGCCTGCAGTCTCAATCACTAAAGTTCCGTAGTTAAATAAATGAGCTAGAACACCTTTTTGAGTAACCGTTACATCCTGGACGTCTCCGATACTCAACTGGGATATCTTGCGATTAAATAGGTTAATATACAGAATTTGGGCAATTTTTTCAGAAGTAACATAAATGACATTGTTTGTGTATAGTATTGCCTGGATTAGCATTGCGCCAATAATTAACAACACAAACACAAAACCTATAACAGTAACAACTGACCCCAGGCTAGAGGATGCAATGCCAGAGTCCTCTAGTGTTCCAGAGAACCCAACAAAACCTAGCACCACAGAAACAGCAAAAGCAATTACGCAACCAGTTAAGTAGATAAAGAATTGACCGATTGGATGTTTACGAATCTCACATATTAAACGCTCTTCGTTATCAAATTCTATTAGATTAAAGTATTTTTTACCGGTACGTGATAATTTTAACTTATCCTCTGCTCGCAATTCATTAACATCCATCGTCTAATATTATAACAGAGAAGATTGAGAGTCGTTGTTTTTGTGCCGACCAAGGTGTTTATACGCCTTGGATGTAACTCTTCTGCCACGAGGAGTTCGCTCTATCAAGCCAATCTGCATCAAATATGGCTCATGAAAATCTTCAATAGTACTTCGTTCCTCGGCAATCAAAGCAGCAATCGTGTCAACACCAACTGGGCCACCGTCATAACTTTCGATGATCGCTTCAAGCATGCGCCTGTCTGCCGGATCTAGGCCGAGTTCGTCAACTTCTAATAATAATAGAGCATTGTCGCTAATATTATTGTCGATAATACCGTCCCCATTAACGTCTGCGTAGTCACGTACTCTCTTTAATAACCTATTAGCAATTCTAGGAGTTAAACGAGCTCTGATTGCAAGCTTATCGGCGGCCTCATTATCTATTTTTACATTTAATATCCGAGAAGCACGCTTAATAATTCGAGCAATTTCTTCTGGAGTATAAAATTCTAGCCGATGAATCATACCAAATCTATCCCTTAACGGAGCCGCCAGACTACCAGTACGAGTTGTCGCGCCAATTATTGTAAATCTTGGCAAGTCCAGGCGTAAGCTTTTTGCACTCGGACCCTTTCCTAGCATTATATCCAGCTTAAAATCCTCCATTGCGCTGTAAAGAACTTCTTCAACACTACGGTTTAAGCGATGAATTTCATCAATGAATAAAATATCGCCGTCATGTAAGTTCGTTAATAAACTGGCTAAATCTCCGGCTCTTTCGATTGCCGGGCCACTAGTTATTCTGATTTGTGCGCCCATTTCGTTAGCTATAACTGTAGCTAACGTGGTCTTGCCAAGTCCAGGTGGGCCATATAATAAAACATGGTCAATCGGCTCACCACGCTTTTTGGAGGCGGTAATTGCTAGTTGCAGATTTTGTTTAATTCTCTCTTGGCCAATGTAGTTTGCAAAATCTTGGGGACGCAAGGTAACTTCCAGCTCTTGCTCCTCTGGAGTTTCGTTATTACTTGTATTTACTATCCGCTCAATTGCCATGTCAAACCATTATCTCGCGACTACGATATTCTACGTAACACGCCCTCCGACCGCTCAGCTGCTACTACGTCAGCAAGTGGCTTATCGTTAAATTTTATCTCTCTACCAAAATCATCAATGACTAAATTCACCCATTCGTGACCCGGATTTTTTTGTAGTGTTGCATCTGCTCCACACTGTTCAAGTACACGCAACACTTCATATAGATCAGGGAAAAAGAATTCAGTATGTTCAACAAAACCTTCTTTGGTCTCCTTGCCTGGCCTTGGTTGCATTATTTCAATCCACTCAAAATTAAAACCACCCAGAGCAACTTTACCTCCAAGTTTCGCTGAGGCAAGCAACCTATCATCCAATGATATCTCCCAAAGGCCTTCCTTTGAGACCTCTTTTTCTAATGATTGACACGTCTCAAGATAATCAAGTTCGTCTGCGCACTTTATAGCAAAGTGATCCGGGTTTCGAAACCAGGACTTAGGCAACTGAAAAGCATCCATGTACCGCTTCATCGATTCACCGTATACATCTAAATCTTTCTCTATATCCACAAGTTTCATATCACCCCTTCAAGACCTTCTTTATTCTATCTTCGGTAGGCAAGCTGGAATCTACATTATGTAAAGCTATTTGAGCATCAGCTTCAGAGTACCCGAGCGCAACTAAAGCCTGCAGAGCCTCATCTTGCACATTCACCCCCGCTCTTGCTATTACAGCCTCAGCACCCTCTCCAACTACTTCACCAACTTTGTCGCGCAATTCAACGATGATTTGCTCTGCCGCTCGTTTACCTACGCCTTTTGCAGTTTGTAAGTATTTCACATCGCCGTTAGCAATATTCGCCTTTAACTCACTGTTGTTGCCAGCGTTTAGTACTGCCATAGCTACTTTTGGGCCAATACCCTTAACACCAAGTAACTGTTCAAATAACTTTTTTGATTCTAGATTGGAAAACCCGTATAAGTCGTGTGAGACTTCACGAATATGCTCATACACATGAAATTTCTCTGACTGCCCAAGATTTGTTCTGCCAAAATCAGAAGCCGAAACTATCAGACCATAGCCAACCCCATGAACATCAAGAACAATAGATTCTTCAAACTTCTCACTTACTACTCCGCTTAGCGTTGCTATCATAGCTATATTATCGCATACTTGTGCTACAACAGATAGCCGCAGCCAATGCGTCGGCCGCGTCATCTGGTTTTGGTATTTGCGGTAGTTTTAAGATTACCTTAACCATCTCCTGTATCTGTTTTTTATCCGCCTTACCGTAACCTGTTACCGCCTGTTTTATCTGCAAGGGGGTATACTCATTTAGTTGTATTTTTTTCTGCTTACCCAGTAATAGTATTACACCACGCGCCTGACTGACGCTCATTGCGGTAGTAATATTGCGGATAAAAAAGAGTTTTTCTACAGCCATCACATCTGGTTTATATTGCGATATTATCCCCTTAAGGTCTTGGTAAATAGTCAGTAATCTCTCGCTATCTTCTTGATGCGCTGGAGTTCTAATAACCCCGGCTTCTACAAATTTTGTATTACCACTATCAACATCAATAATACCAAACCCAACTATGCCCGTTCCTGGATCAATACCTAATATCCTCACGTTTTTATTATACATTTAGTCCTTAGGATTACTTTTGTTTAAGTATTTTGCCTCGTAATAGAGAGAGTTTTTGAACGATATCTTCTCGATATTCATATACACCATACCCCAAAACTAACACTGCAATACCCGCAAAAACACCATAATTTAGTTTATTTTTCTGTTGGTTGCTTTCTGAACTTGGGGTATTTGTTGCTGATACATTCGTGGTTGATCCAGCAACTTTTCTGCATCTATTTGTGTCAGGATTTCTAACTTGACCCTCTTTACATACAGCTAGAGTTGTCGTTGCGGATACCTTTTTGCAACGATTAGTTGAGGGGTTCCGCGTTTGCCCAACGTCGCATGGTTTAAGATTCGCCAACATAATTGCAGTTGAACGACACCTGTTTGTGTCAGGATTTCTAACTTGACCGGGTTCACAAGGCTTTAGTGCTTGTGAATCACCTACACTTTTGCACCTATTGGTCTCTGGATTTCGATACTTTCCAGCTCCACAAGATTCAAGAGTAGTTGTATTTGTGGTAGTAGCGGTTGCTACTTCTGTTGGTACAATTAGAATATTAGCCGTTCCTGGTGTTGGCTGAGATGTAACTTGCCATTTACCATCTATCAAAGCCCAGGCCTCATTGTCATGCAATCCAGCAGGGTACGATACCACATCCTCGTTTGTACTTGTTATGAGTTCAACCATCCCGCCATCAGCATTTGGAAGAACCAATCCTCTGTGCACCCAATAACCTGGAGGAGCTAAGCCGGTCAATTTTTTAGTTGAGTTACCTATCTTAATGCTACATAAACTTAAATTAATAGTTGAAGAAGATGAATTGTATAGTTCAATATATTCATTACCTGAATCTGTGCCTGAAGGATTAGGTAATATCTCCGAAATTGCCAAATCAGTACATAAATTTGATGCCTGTTGACCAACACCAGCACAATCATCAATTCTACAACTATCGTTTGTTGATATAGTATCGGTATTGTTTGGTGAGTTTGTGTCAATTTTTACATCTGTTGTAGAATGACTGAAGTCTGCGAAATTATTGTCCGTATCAATAAAGTAACCACTATCATCAACTGCTCTATGTATACTCTTTGTATTTGCCGGTATAGGAGCAAGGTCTTCCTCCTTACATACCCCAGAACTCGGCATACTTCCCCATCCAACCAAATCCCAAATTTTGTTATCTTGGATTAGCCTTACTGAGCCACCAGAGTTGTCGTTCATGCTAACTTCAACCTGAACTGTTTGATGAGACGCAATTACACCATTTAAGGTGTATGATTTAACGCTTGAAGAACTATCTTGTTTTGTCCAATCTATTGCATTGCAATCATTTATTTTGGCATTCGGCTTAGCGTATTCAACTCTCCAATTTGATAAGTCTACGTCAACATTAGAGTCATTGTATACATTAATGTATTCTGTAGGTTCTCCGGCCACAATTCCACCGATTTTAACACCCACAATTAGTACTCTCGGCTCAGGATCAGCCAACATGCTAGCAGGCACTAACATACTACTAATAAACAAAGAAGCAACTAGACTTATTAATCTCATCCCCATAAGTATGCCTAAATATACTCTCAATATTTAAAAGAATAAATACTTAATTGTAAATTTTACTTTAAGTCAACTTCATTATGTTTATGCTATATCGAAATTGGTATGTGTGGTAACTACATCATCGAGCTCTTCTAATACATCCATCAAGCGCATTACCTTACCTTGCGTAGCTTCGTCAGCAATTGTCACGATATTTTGAGGAACATAAGTAAGTTCTGCTTCAACAATCTCAATCTTTTCGTCCTGTAGTTTGTTGCGAACAGTAGCAAGCTGTTTTGGTTCGGTATATACCACCGTCTCTTCGTCATCTTCAATAGCATCCTCTGCACCAGAATCAAGTATTAGTAGTAATAATTCTTCGCCACTGCCTTTTACTCGAATCATTCCCTTTCTATCAAATAAGAACGCCACAGAGCCTTTCTCTGCAATGTTTCCACCATGCTTTGCAAACGCTGTTCGTACAAAAGTATAAGTACGGTTTGTGTTGTCTGTTGCACACTCCACCAAAATACCAACACCACCCGGACCATAACCTTCATACATTACTTCTTGAATCTGGTCACCCCCTAGCTTGCCAGAGCCCCTATCGATTGCCCTCTGAATATTGTTAGCAGGCATGTTGGATGCTTTAGCTTTATCAATTGCTAGCCTTAATGAAAAGTTCATGTCGGGGTCTGATCCACCTTTTGCGGCAATAGCTATTGCATTGCCGAGTCGCGTAAATATCGCCCCTCTCTTGGCATCCTCTATTGCTTTTCCGCGATGTATCTTAGCCCATTTACTATGTCCAGCCATTTTATTACTCCAGTTGTTCTAGATAATATTATAACATAATTACTTCTTTGGCTTTTTTGAAACTCTTTTTTTGTGATTTTTATTGGATTGCGTTCTGTCAAGTAGCAACTTAACAAGCCACCCTCCAGTTATTAGCATCCCGATTGCAACCAGAAACTCTCCAATATATGTATATACAGTTTTGGTGGAATTGGTAACCACTTTAATGTCTTTAGCTTCTATGCCACGCACCTCTGCTAATTGTCGCCCATTGTTATCTAACTCATACGCTGTTGCAGCATTAGCTGACTGCAAAAAATATCGAGAATTTGCGACTGACATAAATCTTGCTAGTGATTTCTGTTGCCAAGCAAAAACTCTTGATCCTCTAAAAATTGTGAGCGATGCAGAATTAGTGAATATTGTTGCTCCTTGCCTGGCAAATACTCTATAATCCTTTGGCGCAATAATACTTGAACAAACCGCTGAACCAAGGATGGTTTGGTCGTCAATCTTTAGTGGTTGGAGAGGGTGCTCTCCTTTAATAACCATTTTAGCATAACTGAAATAATCTAATGTAGACTTTTGGTTAGTTGCGCGAAGCATAGTGCGCATAATATAGCTTAGGTCTTCGCCCGCAGGGATCAATCGATACTTTTTTTGTGAACTTTCTATGCCGTTTTCTGAATTACCGAATCTTAATACATTATGGTGTCCGGCAGGCTGACCATTATTAACCTGAGCAGAACCAACAAAATAAGTTTTTGACCCATCTTGATTTTTGCCTAACCGCTCGCCTAGTCTTTCATTGTCAATATTGTCCAATGAATATTCCGGGAATACCACTATGCTACTGTTACGATCCTTAAGTACTCCAACGTGGTTATCTAAATTTTCGCTAACAATAGTCGCAGAAATAGACCTACCATCTGGATGTCTATACATAAGGTATCCAGCTAACGACAATACACAAGTCACCACAAAACAAAGAAATGCATACTTACGCCAACTTTTCCTAGAAAGTAAGAAGACTGTCAGCCAAAACAACCCAGCCAAACCATAAAATCCAACAAACCTTGTCGTATATCCAAGTGGTGTGTTTATTAATACCAATGTTGGAGAAGCAAGAGGTATAACATTGTCAATGCTTCCTTCTGGGCCGATCCAAATAACTGCCGTAATCCACGAAACCAAGAAGTCCATAAGCGCAAAAAGCGGCAATCCGAGAGCGATAATTAACCATGGGTTTGTTAATTTAAACTTCTTTCTCAAAAACCTAAATATTTTTACAACAATATATACCGATAAAGTAACGTTAAATAACGCCACCCAAGTGGCAATAACCATAGCTACTGGTTTTGATCCAGCCAAATCTAAGCTATCTGTTACAAATACCCAAGACCAAGCTATGAAATATAAAGTAGCCAAAACAATGACAAATGGGTGTTTTACGATTTTTTGAATTGATTTTTTCATGCTTATTCTTTAACTAAACTATAGAACTGGATCTTTTTATTGTCAATTTTTTCGAGTAACGATTATACAGCAATGTGGTAAATAAAATAATCAATGTCACCAAAATAACTGTTTGAGGTATCGTAATCCAAACCTCGAAGCTAGCAAACGATAGCCTGCTTAATAATTCCGCAATCTCCACAATATATTGAAGCATTATTTTGGCGGGCAATACTATTAGTCCAAAGAACATTATAGGACTAATCATTCCGTACAACCCCGAAACTAAAGTAGCCATCATCACAAAAGGTATCAATGGAACAACAAGAATATTTGCGAGTAAACTGACAACTGAAAAACTATGAAAAACATATAGCAATATTGGAATAGTGCAAATTTGAGCACTGATAGTTTCGGAGATTAATTGAGGGATGAGCTTTTCGTTATGTTTTGGTGAAAAAAAGTTACTAAGTATCAAAGGGCTCAGGATTAATATTCCGAAGAACGCCGAGAAAGATAAGTACCAGCCGACACTTGACCAGATATATAGTGGATTCCAACCCGCAGTTACAACTGCAGATAGTAAAATCAACAGGATTGGTCGTATTTGTCTGCCGAAATACCACATAAATAAACTGATGAAACTTACCACGCTTGCTCGAATAATAGAAGGACTGAACCCAGTGATCAACAAAAACACAACTACGAGCATACCTGGAATAATGGTGGCCTGAAATCTTGACCGTTTTTGCAATAATCGCTGTGCAAAATATACGATTATTGTTAAGTTATAACCAGAAACAGCAACAATATGTATTAGTCCGACCTCCCTTAATTGCTCTGTCAAATCTTTTGGTATACCGCTCCTCTGTCCGATTAAGATCCCTAACCCAAGAGATGCAAGAGGTTCTGGTAAGACATTTTGTAGCCCTGTAGCAAAGTTCCTACGTAGTTGATCAATCTTATTTATGCCTGATGAAACTAAGGATATTTTCGCAAAGCTAATGCCCGCAACATTATCTCCACGTCTGGGATAGAGCTTGCCTTCTACTAAAACCTTATCCCCTTTATAGACCATTGGCAACCCAAATCCCTCAACCTCAATATTGCCAACCAGCTTATGGCCATTTGTTGTCTCAATTTTGTTTGATGAGAATATTAGCTGTTTGCGTTCGCTATAAATTGCGTCTTCTCTTGCGACTACAATTAGGCTAACTTGCTTCCTGTATAGGTCATCATACTTATTAACTTGATACGAATAGGATACTCCTCTAAAGTACCCTATCAATAAACAAACTATCAATCCCAGGGTGATCCAATAACATTTCCTATGCTTTGGTAATAATATAAAAGTAGCAATGATTAATATCGATACAATAATTACCAATTCAGCCCAACTAATAAACCTTGCCAATATAAGCCCCGCCAAAAATAATATCAACCCACAAGAAATCATTGTCGTTTGACGTATCCTATACTTGCCAACCATGCTGGTATCTTATTTGTTATTGTGTCAATAAACAAAAGCAGGTAGATGTCAATTTTATTGACTTTTTGCCGAAATCAAGGATAATATACCCTTGTAATATACGGTCGCTAGTCGTGTTAACAATAATCCGTTATCGCAAGGTTTGCTTTATAACGGGCCCATAGCTCAGTCGGTTAGAGCACCTGCCTTTTAAGCAGGGTGTCCTGGGTTCGAGTCCCAGTGGGCCCTCCACAAATCAGACATTTTTTAAGATTTAACGGCAGTGTCTTCATTTTTTCAGCTGAGAAAAAGTCAGGTCTGGCGGGAGGATTTGAAAGAAATGATGATAAGTAATATACCTTTCAAGCCGAGCCAGGTACCCCAGAAAGACTTAACTCTGCTGGCGGAAATGGCCGAGAACAGCGAACTGGACAGTGGGCTAATTGAAGCAATCCTTAACACCTATTTATCTATGGAGTAAGATATGAGTTTTAACGGCGTAACTATTGAGGAAAGTTTGACAGACAAATCTGTCTTAAATGATGTAAACATCATTTCAACAAAAGTTGAGCCAGTAACCGAACACCATAAAACGCCCTGGGTCAAACAATGGACTTTGCATACAGTTGAAATACAAGATGATAAAGTTGCAGAAGTCGCCGATAAAATAAGCAAGGCATTAGACAAAGAACACGACTGGTACGCTGATTTTAAGACTGATACCGAGCATTACGTTATCTACACTAGCAAGGTGTTTCATATTACTGACCGCACAGATAAGAAACAATATGACGAGGCGACAGCCTACGGCATATCTATCGGTATTCCTGATTATCAAGTGGACTTTTCGCCACATTTGAAGCAGTGGGAACGATGAGCATTGGGCTAAAACGTGGCACGGTCAAAGTCGTAGACTACGACCCGAACTGGCCAAAAGAGTTTGAGTTAGAAAAACAACGATTGCTAGAAACTTTCGGCGACAAAATACTTGCCATTGAACATATTGGCAGTACTTCAATACCAGGACTAGTTGCCAAACCGATTATTGATATTGTTGTTGCCGTAAAATCTTTTGACGATTTGCCAGAGTTTATAGACGAACTGCAAAAACTCAGTTACAAATATATCCCTGAGCGTATGTTTAATGACCGCAAGTTTTTCCCTAAAGGCTCGCAAGAAAATCGCACACATCACCTAAACCTTGTGTTGCAAGACGACACCGAACAATGGACAAAGCCGATCGCCTTTAGGGATTACATGCGAACCCACGAAGCCGAACGCAACGAATACAGAAAACTTAAAACTACGCTTGCCCAACAATACGCCAATGACAGGGCAACTTATACGAAATTGAAAGACGACTTCTTTCAATCAATTTTTGACAAAGCCCTGTCATAGCACACCCGCCCAGAAACATCCTTTTCCTTTTTACAAAAAATCTCGGCGGGAGTAGCTTCAAAAGTTATATTAAAAATCTTAGAAAAAGCAGATGATTAGTTATTAGTTTAGTTTTATTTTTTTGCCATCCCTGGTATCATAAGCTTTATGAGTAGCTTTAATGCTCTTAGCGCAAATAGTCAAGATATACAAAAATTCCAAATGCATCAAAAAGTAAGGTCAATATTGATTATTGCCGTTGTTGGGATTCCTGTTTTTTTGGCAATGTTAGCATACCTATTTTATAGGAATACGGTATCTTCAAAGCAAGTTAATTCACCAACTTCTTCTTCGATAGAGCAACAACTTTCGACAGACGACATTTATTCTAATCCTAGTCCTACTGAAACCGTTCAAGGACAGGGCCCTAATCAACAATACTACACAGCTAATCCCGGGCCATCAACCACAAATCAATCAGGACAAACTTCTACACCAAATCAGCAACAAGCTCCTAGCGTTCAGTCAACAAACACCGGAATTCCGCCAGGAGTAGAAACTGCAATCAACTCAATTGAATCGAACGGCATAAAAGGAAACCCTTATGTGTCCAGCAATCTAGACACCAGTCAAGTACCTGTTGGTACAAGTGTGAAGTTTGATAAGAGTACGTGGGTAGCGTACAGTGAAAATACCGGATCTATAAAAGTCAGCTTGTCAATAATGGGTATGTCTAAGACGGGGTCTGTAACATTTGGTATTGAAGGTGGTTCCTGGAAGGCGACTGGTTACAGCATCGATTAGAGATTTAATGATGTTTCTTGTGTTTACTTGACTTTGTCGATATTTTGGCATGAGTGAATACTAATAACATAAGACTAGAGATAACACCTACCACTAAGATAAACGGTTGAAATCCCTGTAGTTGCTCCCATGTACTACTACTTAGTAATTGGTTATTGATATTTTGGGGCAATAGCGGTACAACCAATAATACCAAAAGTGTGCTCGCGCAAATGCTAGGAATTATGTTCAACACAAATTTTCCTGGAGTGATTGATTTACGTAAAATTATCGCACTGAAAATTGCAGGTAGAGTTATCAGTGCGATACTAGTAATAGTTTTACTTAGGTCGCCGTCTTTTATAAAAGAAGCGCCGATCAAAGACGCCTCACCACCAATTTGAGTAGCCAGCACACTACCAGAACACACACTAAAAAACACCACCCCGCTGTTTGTTCTCATAATCATCATCAACAACGTCAATATAATAATAGGAACGCCAATAACAACTATCTCGTAAGGCATAAGCTTAATATACCATGTTTATCGGTCGATACTTATATTATCATTAACTCTTATCCCGAACTTTGACACCGACCCAGATGGAATTTCAAGAAAATATTTCGCATCCTTGTTTGGGCAAAACACTTCAGGATACGTATCTGGACTAAGATTTTCTTTAATATCTACGACTTTATTGTTGTCACTAATCCAGATAACATCAATATTAAATTTCATATCTTTCATCCAAACACAATATATGCCATTACCGGAGTATTTGAAGAGCATTCCTTGATTCTTACCTAAACGATTCCATCCACCTAAACCTTTTGCACGCGAATCTTTCGTATCTGCCACTAGTACATTGATTTTATGATTATTAACCACAATTTGTCTGTCGTTCAAAAAAGAATACACTAAAATAGAAAATCCCAAAAATACCACAATTAAAACAACCAGTAATGTCAGCAATGAATTTTGCGACTTCTCTTTACTAGGCACCAACGCGATCTTTTCGGCGCTGTTTTCGGGCGTTTTGTTCGACATACTCTATTATTTTAACAGCAACATTGCGCCCTGTAACCCTCTCAATTCCCTGCAAACCAGGACTAGAGTTGACCTCTAGCACCAAAGGTCCTTTTTCGGAGCGCATCATGTCTACTCCACAAATAGGCAAACCCATTGCCTTTGCAGCCCGTGTAGCAGTCTTGCGCTCTTCGTCCGATAGTTTAATTGGCATTCCTTCGCCCCCCTGGTGAATATTGCTCCGAAAGTCATCATCCAAACTTTGGCGCTTCATGCTAGCAACAACCCTACCGCCAACAACCAAGGCCCGGATATCTTCACCAGCAGACTCTTTGACAAATTCTTGCAATAATATGTTAGTACCATCCTCATTATGAAGATAAAATGCTTGTAATACTGATTTCGCAGCTTTTTTTGTCTCTGCCAATACAACACCATTACCATGAGTACCTCTTGCTAACTTTATTATTACTGGAGTACCACCAATTTGATCAAGCAAATCTTCGATATCGGCAGTATTACGAGAGAAAACAGTCTTTGGTATACCTACTCCTGCTTTAGCAAGCAATTGCATGCTTCTAAGCTTGTCTCTAGATCTTGTAATAGCGATCGAGTTCGATGCAGTATATACGCCCTGCATCTCAAATTGGCGCACAATTGCTGTTCCGTATCTAGTCATATTACTAGCAATCCGTGGAATAATAGCGTCCACACGAAGATCTTCGCCTCTATAATTTACTGCGGGATTACTCTTTTCTATTGAAGCGTAACATTCTTTATATTTCACAACCATCACATCATGACCTAACGATTCTGCCTCTTCAGCTAGTCGTTTTGTCGAATAATTACCTGGACCGTTTGATAAAATTGCTAGTTTCATGTTTGAACCTTACTGCGATTGACCATTTGGGTCAATCACCAAATTATTTGCTCTCAAGAACTTGCGTCCAATTATTACTGGATACTTCATCTTACCTCTATCAGCTAGACTTATTGTAATATTGTATCTAACACCCCTTAAAACTATTACTGTATCAATGAAATATCTAGTTGCAGTACTGCCATTAGAACTCGTTACTGAACTTCTTCTAAAATCTGATACCCTTACTAGCTTATCCCCGCCAAATGGCGCAAATTCTAACTTTGTATTGCCATTAATAGTTGCAACTCTAATTTTAGTTGCATGCATTGCTCCGGTGTATGCACCAGTATCAATTTTAATACTTACGATGTTATCGCTAAACTCCGGAAAATACGCTGTTTCAAAAACACCTAAAGTAGTGGACTGTGCATCTTTTGTGGCAATAGAGCTAGTTTTTATATCTGCCATTTTCATATTGTACTATATTTATAGATTTTTTGCAATACTACTGAGCGTTCTGAACCCTTAAGTAAACTAGGACAATTAGTCCGACAACAACCGCAAATATGAAAATCAATAGTGGAATTAGGCCTTCTTGCCTAGACATAATTTGACGCAATCTTAACATAATATAAGCATAACCATATATTCAACTAAAGTAAACTACTACCGCTATCACTAGTAGCTTTCTGTGTTTCTTTTTGAGTAACAATTGGTTCACCAGTAACGACGAATTGGCTATCTGAGTCGTCAGTATTAGAGCAGGTATACATCTTTATGGATGCTTGATTGAAATTTCCTTTGCTACTCGATGACTCAACTGGTGAATCTCTACGAACGTCTGATACTTTATATGAATACCATTGATCTTGAAAATAGACATCAATCTCATCGTCCTTGCTTAATTTTTCAATATGATAAAAGGGTGATTGTGTTTTTGTTGCTTGTGGAGTAGTCCCTAATTTAAACCTAGTTGCACATAGAATAAATCCTCTACTTTGGTTATTGTCATCTGTTTCGGGATTCTTCCAGACTATTTCCCCAGAAGCATAAGCTTTATCTGGGTCTGCTTCGATAGGAACAACCAAATTAAGCTTGTCTACCTTCACAAAATCTCTTTTTTGACTAACTAAGGTGGTTTCTTTTGATTTTGCAGACTCACTACTGTCTAACATAATGTCTGGCGACTGAATTATTACGAATAAATATATTCCTATAACAATAAGTAAAAATATTCCAAAGAGCAGTAGAAGTGTTCTTTTATTACTTCGCCTTTTTATGGGTTGCTGATCAAAGTGATAGTGACTATGTTTTCTCGACACGTGTGATTGTTATTATACCGATCATTAATGTATACTTGCAACATGCCAGATAAAGAAGCTTCACCAATCGATAACCAGCCTCAGTGGATGGATATTATCGACAAAGTCTTACCTTCAGACAGAGATCAAAATGACCCTTTACTAACACTTAATGCTGATGGCCTCTTCATTAATCCAGCTCTTAGACTGAGCAAAATTAACGCTATATATTATTCGAAAGACCAAGCATCTGTAGCGTTTGATTCGGTATGTGATTTCATAAAAGCAAGCATCGATAACCACGATGTCAAGGTGAGTAATCCTTTTGGTAGTAATCTTGAAGAAATTCCTGAAGGTAAAGACAAACTGCTAGATATATATCTAGGTAGAAGCCCTGGCTCAAAGCTTGCTATAGCGCAATCGATATTAGGAACTATGGATGACTATACGCAAACGGCCTTTGAACATCGCGCCAACTTTGATGCATGGGAACCGATTATTAACGAACAGTTAGAATACTACAAGGACCAAATACAAGTAATCGACGATCAAAAAGATTAACCAAAAAATCCTTTTTTGTGCGAAGACTTAAACTGTTTAAGTAATTCTTGTTGTTTTTTGCTGAGCTTGGTTGGAGTTTTAACGGTGACTGTTACGATATGTGCGCCTCTACCCTTTGACTGAATGTGCGGAACTCCATGGCCACTTAACTTAAAGTCTGTGCCACTTTGGGTTCCGGCTGGAATCTTCATTCGCACTACACCATCAACCGTTTCAACATCTATTTCTGTACCTAAAGCTGCATCAACCATATCAACAACTTCTTCGCTTAGCACTAGGTCACCTTCTCTGGTGAATTTTTTATGCGCCTTTACATGGATAGACACATACAGATCTCCTTTTGGCCCATTTGCCACAGCCTCACCATGACCACTCAAGCGTATTGTAGCTCCGTCATCTACACCTGCTGGCACCTTGAGTTTGATTTTTTGGTTTTTACGCTCTACGCCTGATCCTCGACATACTGTACATATCTTTTCAGGGACCTTACCCGAACCCTTACAAGAATCACAAACTGCTGCTTGTTGGATATTTCCAAGCACTGTTCGCATTACTCTCACCGTTTGACCTGCGCCATTACATGTTGGGCATGTCTTCATCTGATGTCCGGGCTCAACAGTACTACCTTTGCAGTGCTCGCAAGTATCATTCAGGTTCAAGTCTAGGTCGATATTTGTTCCAAATATTGCCTGTTCGAATGACAAATCAAGCCTAGTTTGGACGTCATTACCACGTGCCTTTCTGTGCTTCTCTCCATTACCGCCACCACCAAAAAAGCTACCAAAAATATCACCCAAACCTAAATCATCAAAATCTATATTGATATTTTGCCCTTGAAATCCTCCAAAACCACCACCGAATGGGTTACCGCCAGCAGATCCGTCACTCGCCGCACTACTCCCAACACCCGCATGACCGAATTGATCATAACGTTGGCGTTTTTTACTGTCTTTTAAAACCTCGTAAGCTTCATTGACCTCTTTAAATTTAGCTTCATCGCCACCTTTATCTGGGTGATATTGTATTGCCTTTTTTCGAAAAGCCTTTTTTAGCTCGTCGTCACTAGCGTTCTTGCCAACACCCAATACCTCATAGTAATCCCTTTTTGCCATATATTAACTATATCTCACTTTCCTTCAAGATTTGATTTCTTGTCTTGGTACAGTGACCGGCCAAAAAACGCTCTGCGCACAGAATCCCTAAATATGCCTCCTCAATTCTACCTTGCTCTTCGTAATACTCTCCTGCTTCCTCATCAAAATATCTAAGATATGCAGAACTCAATTCTGCCAGCTCTTTGTTCGAAGAATACTGTTCTGGACATTCTATACGATATCTTCTAGTTTGGAGGAACGAATCAACACTTCTGAAATAACAACTCCCGTTAACATCAAAGTCAACGTAAGGATTACCCTTTCCAGGACAACCATCACACAAAAATGGTTCTTTTTCTGGCATTAGTCTTCCTTGTTGTCGACGACTTCGCCTTCAACTGGTTCGTCTTTACTGGATTCTTTATCTTCTGACTTGGCGTCTTTACTTTCAGATTCTTCCTTCTGAGCCTGCTCATACATTTTGGCGCCTATTGGCATCAACTTGTCAGATAGTTCTTTGCCAGCCTCTTCCAGGGCATCTTTTTCAGCTTTTTCATCACTTGCGACTTTTTTGGCTTTTTCAACTGCCTCTTCAAGTGCTTTGGCATCTTCTTCGCTTAGCTTATCTTTATTGTCCGATTTCATCTTCTCTGCCTGATATATTGCGCTGTCAAGATGATTTCTTGCTTCTACCGCTTCACGCTTTTTCTTGTCTTCTTCTGCATGAGCCTCCGCCTCTTTTGCTGCCTTTTCGACATCTGCTTTATCAAGATTACCACTGTTCTGGATGGTAATTGATTGCTCTTTACCAGATCCCTTATCTTTTGCTGTAACGTTTAAAATACCATTGGCATCAATATTAAAGGTGACTTCGATTTGCGGAACACCCCGTGGCGCGGACGGAATACCATCAAGAACAAATCGTCCTAAACTTTTGTTGTCGGCAACCATTTCACGCTCACCTTGAACAACATGGATCTCAACCTGTGGCTGATTATCGGCTGCTGTGCTAAAAACCTCACTTTTACTTGTAGGAATTGTTGTATTACGCTCGATTAGTTTTGTGGCGACACCTCCAAGTGTTTCAATACCTAGTGATAGCGGAGTTACATCAAGAAGCAACACATCCTTAACGTCACCTTGCAAAACTCCACCCTGAATCGCAGCGCCCACTGCCACCACTTCATCGGGATTAACTCCTTGCATTGGGTCTTTCCCAAAAATACTTTTAACTTTTTCGACAACTGCTGGCATTCGCGTCATACCACCAACCAAAATAATTTCATCGATATCTTTGGCAGTCAGCTTCGCATCTTTTAGGGCTTTTTCACATGGAACCGCAGTTTGGTCGATTAGCTCCTGAACTAAATCTATTAATTTTGCTCTAGTTAGCTTGTATTCAAAGTGTTTTGGACCCTCGGCATCAGCAGTCAAGAATGGCAAATTAATGTCTGTGACTTCTGTGGTAGATAGCTCCTTCTTGGCTTTTTCAGCTTCCTCTTTAAGTCGTTGCATGGCGGCCTTGTCGTTTTTTATGTCAATACCGCTTTCTTTCTTGAATTCGTCAACAAAGTGATTGACAATCCTAAGATCAAAATCCTCTCCGCCTAAGTGAGTATCTCCATTGGTTGATAACACCTCAAAGACACCATCACCCAAGTGCAGAATAGAAACATCGAAAGTTCCACCACCAAGGTCAAAGACAACAACCTTTTCTTCTTTACCTTTCTTATCAATTCCATAAGCAAGTGCTGCAGCAGTTGGTTCGTTAATAATACGCTTCACTTCTAGGCCAGCAATCTTACCTGCGTCTTTTGTGGCTTGTCGTTGAGAATCATCAAAATATGCAGGAACAGTAATTACAGCTTCTGAAACTGGCTCACCCAAGAACGCTTCTGCGTCAGCCTTAAGTTTACTCAGAATCATTGCGCTTACTTCTTCTGGGCTGTACTCTTTATCGGCCATCTTAACTTTTACGCCAGATCCACTCTTTACGATATCATAAGGCATTAGTTCTATGTCTTTTTGAACTTCTTTATCGTTGAAATTACGGCCAATTAATCGCTTTACGCCAAAGATAGTGTTCTTTGGATTAATAACTCTCTGTCGGTTGGCAACCTGACCCACTAAGCGTTCATTATTTTTGTTAATAGCTACCACGCTTGGGGTAGTGCGATTCCCTTCAGAATTTGTAATAATTTCTGGCTTTCCGGCCTGCATTACAGCCATAGCTGAGTTTGTTGTTCCTAAGTCTATTCCTATTATCTTACCCATTTGATTATCCTTTCGTTAGCAATTTACCTATTAGAGTGCTAAAACAATTGTATCATACACAAATTGGCACTCGCAAGTCAAGAGTGCTAGTTTATTGTTTTTGGACCTTAACCATTGCGTGGCGTAAAACAGCATCTTCGAGCATATATCCAGACTGTAACTCTCCTATAATAATCTCTTTCTCGCCTACTCCGTCTTCTGCGCCAACTGCTTCATGCAGGTTTGGATCAAACCGTTGACCAATTGTTGGTATTTTTGCCACGCCTAAATCTGTAAGTGTCTTTTCAAATTGCTTAACAATCCCGCTAACACCTTTCACAAAATCATTATTTTCAATATCTTTAGGGACATGCCTAAGAGCTCTTTCAAAATTATCGATAACCGGCAATAGCTCTTCTACAACCTGAATTTTCACCACCTTTTTAACACTTGACAATTGCTCATCGTGACGACGGCGCACGTTGATAATATCTGCACGTTCTCTTTGTAGTGCGTCAGTCAAATCTGCTACTTGTTGTTGCAAAATTTGTAATTCATCGTTGGTTGTTGGTGATGATTTCTTAGCCATACATTGCCTCCTCTAGTGTTTTGCCTGCACGTCGAACTAATGTCATAACATCTCGATAGCTTTGCCTTGTTGGGCCAAGCACTCCAATATAACTACGGTCTGAAAATGGACTAGTGAAACGACTAACTATTAGTGTGCATCCCGCGCTTCGTCCAACTGGGTTTTCTTTACCAATATAAACACTAAGTGGCTCATTGGGAGCCGCTTCATATAGCCATGGCTCTAGATTATCCAACAACCTAGCTACCTCACGGACTTGACTGCTATTGATAAATTCTGGTTGCCCAAACAAATTTGAAAGCCCACTCATGTATAATTGGTCTCCTATTGTAGCTAACCCTAAATTGTGCGTTAATTCTACTAAGGTGTCTACGGTATTACGAATGGCTTTTTCTGGTACACCTCCATGTGCTCGCGTTGTCAAAGCTTTCTCGGCACGAGGAACAGATTTGGATACCTCTGAATTATCTATACTATTCACATAAAATCGATACCCCTTATCAGTGGGTATCCTACCAGCACTTGTGTGTGGGTGTGTAATGTAACCATGTTTTTCCAGCTCTGCCATTTCTGCACGAATTGTCGCAGACGAAACATCAAACACCTTCGCCAATAAACTCGAGCCTACTGGGCTCGCTACTTCGGCATACTGCTCAACAATGGCCTGCAAAATTCGTTGCTGTCTATCTGTCATGGTTATCTCCTATAGTAGTAATTCTACCCTTTTAGCACTTAATGGTCAAGAGTGCTAATCTTTTACTTTATCCCTATCGGTTGTATAATCAATCCATGCAAGAAACTGAACTAGAAATCATTCGTACATGGTTATCAACTGGGTCAATTAATATATTCGGACGACCCTTCTCCGGCAAAGACACCCAAGCACGCATATTGTCAAACGTATTTAACGCCCCTATTATCGGAGGTGGAGATATTATTCGCGCATCTACTCACGAACAAATAAAATCACACATTGCAACTGGTAAACTAGCGCCACAAAAAGAATATCTTGCCATGGTTTTACCATACTTAAAACGTGTAGAATATAGTGATAGACCCTTGATTTTCAGCTCACTCGGTAGATGGCACGGAGAAGAAGAGCCAATCTGTAAATCTGCGACAGAAGCATCACACCCACTGAAAGCTGTGATTCATTTAAATATCAGTGAGGAAGAAGTAATAGCAAGATGGAGAAATGCCATAAAATTAGGCGATAGGGGGAATCGTGATGATGATAATCAAGACTCTATAAATGTTCGATTGTCAGAATTTAAATCCAAAACCTTGCCAGTAATTAACTATTACAAGAAACGTAATCTTCTAATAGAAGTTGATGGATCTCAAGAAAAATCAAAGGTAACAAGTGATATTTTAAACAAACTACAAGAGTTTTCGACAAAATAGGAGGTCATAATATGAATAAAGTTGCTACAGATTTTAACCTTAAAGATCAAAACGATGAAACAGTCAGTTTGAAAAGCTATTTGGGTAAATGGGTGGTGCTTTACTTCTATCCAAAAGATGACACCCCAGGCTGTACCACAGAGGCCTGTAATTTTAGAGATGCTAGAGATGACATAGTAAAACTAAACGACACGGTTATAATTGGTATCAGTAAGGACTCTGTTGCAAGTCATGCAAAATTCGCTAAGAAGTATGGGCTAAATTTCAAGCTACTGAGTGACCCAGATCACAAAATTATAGAAACATACAATTCCTGGGGGAAAAAGAAATTCATGGGAAGAGAATTTACTGGAACCCTAAGAAACACCTTCTTGATAAGTCCAGAGGGACTTATTGTGAAAGAATATCTGGGCGTCAACCCCAAACAACATAGCTCAGAGATCATTCGGGATCTAAAGACCCTGCAACAAACTAACTAGAGATAGTTACTTCTTCCATAATGCCAGTAATTTTCCAAGATCGTCAATTAGAACTTTACCATCAGGCACTCCGTTCGCACCATTACAATCGCCATCTTTACCAACTACAACTGTCTTCTTCCAGTTTGCTAATAGTTTAGACAGATCTGGCAGGTAAACTAGACCGTTATTATCAAAATCACACGGTTTTGATGCAGGTGTAGTGCTTGGAACAGTTATACTAACACTAGAGCTTGCTATATTACCGGCCGAATCTTTGGCCTCTACTGTTATGTTATGTAAGCCACTTCCAAGAGATGATGTGTTTAGCGACAACTCGTAAGGTTGCGCGTTGAATACTTTTTTTGACACTCCATCAACGAATATCTCAGCATGTACAACCCCGACATTGTCAGATGCGTTAAAAGCAACCACAAACTGACCATTTTGTTGAGAATTATTTGCTGGAGACGTTATGGAAATTGTTGGTTTGATAGTATCTGCCGGAGGACTAACTATAGATCCATAACTTGCAGTTGTCCACTTACAGAAGTTTTTTGATGTAGACCCATCCTCACAGGTAACAGTTGGAGGATCGACAACATAAAGATTGTCTTTTGTTATTAGTCCCTTTAATAAGTCGTTACCCCCTAGATCAGGCCCCATCCCTAAGTCTTTCCACTTCTGTGCGTTCTCTGGATTCACGCCACCAGCCATCTGTATATCCGGCCTTGCCCCGTTAGTATCTACAACAATCATCCCATAATCACGTATAGCTTTAGCGAATGTTCTCGCGGTGTCGGCTCTGGTTGGGTTCTGTACTAAGTCGGGCCTAGAGCGTATCCATGACTCAATATCATCGTATGATAAATCAATCGCAAATCGCATACCTTCCGGAATTGTTTTGTCTATTGAGTAGATTGAACGATATGGTTCAGCAAAACGAGACTCCTGTGAAACACCACCCCATTCAAATTTACTAGCCGGTGCGACGGCAGTGCCACACGTCTTACCCTCCGCATTAGTGCCAAGCTGAGCTTTAGTACAAATTGACCCATAAGAAGTATTCGGCATAGAGATACCTATAGCATGACGGATTTCTTTAGCCTTAACTTCATCTGGCATTACAACACCAGCATAGTATGATATACCTACCCCTCGATCGCCCACCGACCCTTCATATGTTCTATAATCAACGTAATTGCCATTACGATCACGGTTAACATTAATTGACATACCACATATACGGTCACCCGAAAGAAGTAAACAACCCCCTGCATTATATCCCCAAATAGTATATATTCGTCCCATGGTGGGTCCCGGTCTGTCGTCTAAGATAATCATTTCATTATCTCCACCCATTCCAGTTTTCCATGCTGGGTTCCAGGGAATCGGTGTATCAGGATAACTACTTTCGTATCCTGGTTTTGCCACTAATGGATCACTATTCCATTTTACGCCATCAAGATTTGATGGAACAGACCCACCCGTTGCCGCTATCATGATTTTTACGTTTGTGGTGGATTTACTGGCCAAATAAACTTCCCTAGTAAATAATCCAGCTAGTCCATCTGGATCAAATAATGTTGGTGGTCCAGGGAATCCGGGCGATGCACCAACAATACCATTCATGACATCTGCAGACGCACTACCATCATTCAAGTGTCCCCATTCAATAAATCTATTGGCATAATCCGCTGATTTTGCATATCGAGGCAAGTTACAAACAGGCTGATTCCAAACAGCATTGCCAAAAGGAACCTGGTAACTATAATTTGAAACCGTTGCCCCACAAGAGGCAGACGCAGTAGGCGTTGCTGCCTTACTATTATTCAATACCCATGCCCCCACAAGTGCAAAAATTAATATCCCGATAATTAAGACAAGTCTCCGTCTTTTGTGTAATTCTACTTTTACTTTCGCCAACATCTTTCGTTTCTGTCTATTGCTCTTCTTTTTACCCATAATTTTTACATAATCATTATAGGTACTTTAACAACAAAACAATGGTTATGCAAACGCCAAGCTAGTCTCTTTTCAGAAGTACGGTGAATGCCTCAGCAGGTATGTCAACTGAACCGAACCGTTTCATCCGTTCTTTGCCACGCTTCTGTTTTTCAAGTAATTTTTTTCGCCGTGTCACATCACCGCCATATAGTTTTGCAGTAACGTCTTTACGATAAGAACTAACGTCTTCACGCGCAATAAACTTACCACCAATTCCTGCTTGTAGCGCAACCTTAAACTGCTGTCGCGGAATAACATCTTTTAATTTTTTAACTATCTCTCGCCCAAGGCTTTGCGCTTCAGATCGATGCACGATAACAGATAATGCCTCAACCATATCGCCCGCCACATAAAAGTCAACCTTAACCAAATCTTCAGCACGATATTCTGCTAGTTCGTAGTTAAAAGTACCATATCCACTAGTCACGGTTTTAAGCTGATCGTAAAAATCTGTTAATAAATTAGCTAACGGCGCTTCAAAATTTATGACAGTCAGATCGTCGACATATGATATATTTTTTTGCAAACCTCGTTTGCTAGCAACTAGCTGTATAACAGCTCCTACATACTTTTGCGGCACGACAACTTCTCCTGAAATCCACGGCTCTTTTATTTCGGCAATATTAGTTACGTCTGGTAGTTCCGAGGCGGATCTTATCTCAACTTCTTCCCCACTATTCAAAATAATTTGATAATCAGTCGATGGATTGGTAACGATTAATTCTAGGTCATACTCACGTTCTAGCCGTTCTTTGATGATGTCCATGTGCAATAAACCCAAAAATCCAATACGCATTCCAAATCCTAAAACTGGTGAATTTTCAGGACTAAACTGTAATGCAGAGTCAGACAAAGACAACTTCTCGATCGCTTCTTTGAGAGTGGCGTAAAATTCGTTGCTAGTCGGGAAAAACCCGGCATATACAAATGGCTTAACATCTTTATATCCGGGTAGGGGTGATACGGCCGGGTTCTTTGCTATAGTGATAGTGTCACCAACTTTTGCCTCTCTTGTACTTTTAAGATTTGTCACTATGTAGCCGATTTCGCCAGTTTCAATTTGTGGTAATGATGACATGTCTGGTTTTAGGGCTCCTACTTCAAGGGCAATTCCCTGAGCACCAGTAGCTATCATAACGATCTCGTCATTCTTTTTCAGCGCACCATCCACCAAACGAACATACAAAATAACCCCACGATAATCATCATAGTAGCTATCAAATATTAGTGCCCTTGCCCGATCTTTGCTAGTTCCGGTAGGTGGAGGTATGTCAGAAACGACTTTTTCTAATACAGCATCGACGCCTTGTCCGGTTTTTGCAGATATGTGTAAGATTTCTTCTTTTTTACATCCCAACAAGGAAATTATTTCGTCACTGACCTTATCGGGGTTCGAAGCAGGCAAATCAATCTTATTAAGTACCGGTATGATCTTTAAATCGCTAGCGATAGCCAAATACACATTCGCTAAGGTCTGTGCTTGGATACCTTGAGAAGCATCAACAACCAAAATAGCACCCTCACATGCCTGCAAACTTCGGGAAACTTCATAACTAAAGTCTACATGCCCCGGGGTATCAATAAGGTTTAACTGATGTCCTTTATACTCCATGCGTACAGGTTGCAGTTTGATTGTTATTCCTTTTTCTCGCTCAAGATCCATTCTATCCAGTAGTTGAGCTTTCATATCACGTTTTTTTACAGTATCGGTCAACTCTAAAAGCCTGTCGGCTAAAGTTGATTTTCCGTGATCAATATGCGCAATAATGCAAAAGTTCCTAATTTTTTCCTGCATAATTGTATCTAGTATAACAGAGGTACGAATAAACGACTAGTTGAGCTTAAACCCTTATTGGTTTTAGGATAATTTCTTTGGTTTTGGCTACTACGATTTTTGCTTGATCTAAACCAAAAATAAATGAAACAATCAAATGAGTGGTAAATGTTATTCCGCCAACTATAAATAACTTACTCCCCAATGCGACAATTCCTTTGTCTGAAAGATTAAGTGGAAACAAAGAAATAGCAACAAAAGCAGAAAGAACACTAAACCCTGCTACTGATATCAACTTGAGTATATTAGACCAAAAATACATATTGAAAATTTTTCGATCACGAATCATCATAACTATCATTAAAATACCGACCTCACTCAACGCCACAATCGACTGAGCCAATGCAAGACCAGCGACTCCATACGAATCTGATTTGGCCAATGTGAAAGCCAAGTAGATATTAAGCCCGATAGCAAAAATTGATACATAAAGTGGAGTCAACGTATCTTTATATGCATAGAAGTATCTTGATAACATCGAGTAGATTATCCTACCAACAATCGCAGCAATTAAATACCCAAATATCAGTGCAACTTCAGGCGCCACATCACCAAAAATAACGCGAGCAAGATACCCACGAGTAAAATACCCGACAATCGCCACCGGAGTTACTAACCATAACATAGTCAGAAGCACTTTAACAAAATCACGTCTAAACAAATCTGGTCTATTTTGCGAAAGTCTCTCGATGAGTCTTGGAAAAGCCGCCGTTGCAATTGAGTTACCAATTAACATTATAGGCACATTATGTAGTGTTGTGGCATAGGTGTAATAGCTAACCGGACCAACACCCAGCGCTTGGGCTCTGTTGATTTCTACGACGCTGTTTATCTGATCTATTCCTTGGTCTAGTGATCTTGGAGGTATTTGTCTTAGCACAAACCTAAAGTCAGCACTCTTCCAGTTTATTTTAGGAGAGTACCTATATCCTAATCCTGTTAAGCCGAGTAAAGAAACTAACATTTGCAATATTCCACCAACTAGAGCCCCAATACCTAAGCCAACTACACCAATATTATCCTTAAATAAAAAAACCGAAATTATTATCGATACATTATAAAAGAGAGAAGAAATCGCATAAAAGAAAAACCTTCCGTAAGTCTGTTGCAAAGAGGTAACTATACCTCCGATTGCAAAAAACATTGGATTTAGAGCTAATAATCTCATGATAGTTACGGCTTGGTTAAAGTTTTCAGCAGGCAAATTAGGGGCAAGCGCATGCATTAGAGGTTCTGCAAAGGCAAATATAATAACCGCCACCGCAAACATCGCAATAATCGTTACGTTAAGTAAACTGTTAGTGATATCCTGCACTGCTTTTTTGTTGCCGGATGCGATTTTATCTGCCAATACCGGCATAAATGCTACTCCTAAAGCCCCCGCAGCAATCGTGAAATAAAAGAAATCTGGTATCACAAAGGCAGAAAAGAATGCATCAGATGAACCTGGATTCACCACCGTAAAGTTGGTGCTAATCAACCTATTACGCATAAATCCTAGTAGCTGACCAATCATTGCCACAACAACAAGTAACGTTGCTGCGCTACCAAGTGATATTTTCTTATTAGCGCGACTTAATATTCTATTCATTTGTATTAATTATAGCGATGTAAATCGCAGACGGCTAGTAAAAAATCAGGTTTTAATACAGTGCAGCGGATGAAGGCATATGTGAGCCTTTAAGAATTTCTTCAACTTCTTCTGCCTCAACGGTTTCTTTGAGTAATAACGCTTGCTTTAATTCTTCTAGTTTATGTTTGTTGGCCTTGATGACTTCTCTAGCTCTATGAGCAGCTTCTGTAATTAGGTGCTCTACTTCGTCATCAATAACTTTGGCGGTTTGGTCAGAGTATTCTCTTTCATGCACCAATTTATCAAGCATCATACCATCCTCAACATGAAAAACTTGGTTGCGTAATTTACGCCCCATGCCTTGATTTATCACCATGTCTCTGGCAAGCTCCGCGGCTTTTTGAAGGTCGTTTCCGGCTCCAGTTGTTACCCGTTCGGTGCCATAAACAATCTCTTCGGCAATACGTCCACCCAATGCTCTCGCCAATACATCTTTGTATTCGATAATACTATGGTAGCTTTTGTCTTCAGGGGGGATAAACCATGTTACACCACCTGTTCCACCACGAGGAATAATCGTAACCTTGTGTACCATATCGCTATCTGGTAATACATGCCCAACGATCGCATGTCCGGCTTCGTGATAGGCAGTCATCTCTTTATCTTTGTCGTTCATAATTTTACTCTTGCGCTCTGGCCCAATTGCAACTTTCTCAAAGGCAGACGTAACATCGTTCTGGGTTATTTCTTTGCGGTCATGACGTGCCGCAATTATTGCCGACTCATTTGCTATATTCGATAAATCAGCCCCTGAAGATCCAGCAGTTTTAGCAGCCAAGGCATCTAAATCTACATTGTGAGCCAGTGGTTTTTTGGCAAAATGAACCTTTAAGATTGCTTCTCTGTCTTTTCTGTCAGGCAATCCAATATTTACCCTTCTATCAAAACGACCAGGACGTAATAATGCTGGGTCGAGCACATCTGCCCGGTTAGTTGCCGCCAATATTATTACATTCTGACCCTGCTCAAATCCATCCATTTCAACTAAAATCTGGTTTAGTGTCTGCTCTCGCTCATCATGTCCACCACCCATACCACTACCACGTTTTCGCCCAACAGCGTCAATTTCGTCAACAAAAATTATGCACGGTGCATTCTTTTTGGCTTTGGCAAACAAATCTCGCACCCTTGATGCACCAACTCCCACAAACATTTCTACAAATTCTGAACCAGAAATACTAAAAAATGGCACGTTAGCTTCACCGGCTACCGCACGAGCTAACATGGTTTTTCCTGTTCCTGGAGGCCCAACCAATAAAACACCTTTTGGAATCTTAGCGCCGACTGATTCGAACTTTTTGGGATACTTCAAAAATTCGACAACTTCTTCTAGATCTTCTTTTGCTTCTTCAGTTCCGGCAATATCCTTGAATATAACTTTGTCCTTTTCGTTACCGTACAACCTAGCTTTGCTTTTACCAAAGCTCATTGCCTGATTGCCTTGACCCTGCGCACTCCTTAGCATAAAGAACAAAACTGCCGTTATTATTAGTACCGGTAGTATAGAGATACCTAAGTTAGCCCAAGTGCTACCACTATTTGACTCTTGTTTAACCTCGACTGTTGTCTTGCCTTGCTCTAGGCCTTGTTCATAAATACTAGACCCTGGTTCTTTGCGAGACTGTATTGTTGCAGAAGATTCACCCTTCTTTGTAACTTCTAGTTCATTACCGGTAATAGTTATGTGCTCTACTTCACCCTTGTTTGCTTGTTCAACAACCTCAGATAAGGGAACTTCTTTCAGTTTACTAGGTTGATTATAGGCAGCAAAAACTATTAAACCAAACAATATTATAAGAGCAATAAAACCAACGCTCTTAAACCCACGATTACGGTTATAATCTTTATTTCCACCTTTACGTTTAAATGCTTTTTTATCCATATACTTGCAACATTATACAGAGTTGTCTTAAATGTGGCTACTAAAAACTAAGATAGCTTACAACCCCGTATTAGGACTTCCTACAGCTAGTGTAGCTAGGCCTACTGGGTCTACTATGGTTCCGTTAGTGGTGTTGTCTATGTCTAGTTGTTGTCCGTCAGTAACTTGGTAGGTTACTTTGGTTACTGGTTTATTGTCTATAGTTAGGTTAGTTAGTGTAGGGTTAGCTATAGTAAGGAAAGAGTTATTGTTAGGGTTATGTTTTCTTAGAGTGTAGTTAGTACTATCTAGGTTGTAGTAGTAGAGATTTATGGTAGCAGTAAAGCCTGGGGTGTTACAGTCAGTAGTGAAGTTAGTTAGTCCTACTGGATAGTTATAGCCAGAGTCTTTTATAGTTAGGTTATCTTCACTAGTTGTAGTAGTGGCAGTGATACTACATTCACTAGATGTTTGGAGTACTACATAGCTATTTGTTACTGGGTTAACATAGCTAGCTACATTAGCTTGAGTGCTATCGGCTATGCCATCGTTGTTAGCATCGCCAGAGTTGGGGGAAGAGTTTTCGATGGTGTCGGGGATACCATCAGAGTCGGAGGAAGGTTCTTCTGGGGTTTCAGGTTCTTCGCTAGGGTAGGCGAACTTTTGGATGCGGTTGTTGCCAGAATCAGCTACATAGACATTGCCGGAGGAGTCGGTGGTGATGCCTACGGGTGAATTAAACTCCCCATCAGCCGAGCCAGAAGCTCCCCACTTGGTGAGGAAGGTGCCGGTGGAGGTGAACTTTTGGATTCGGTTGTTGCCCATATCAGTCACATAGACATTGCCGGAGGAGTCGGTGGTGATGCTGGCAGGATAGCTAAACTCCCCATCAGCCGAGCCAGATGCTCCCCACTTGGTGAGGAAGGTGCCGTTAGCATCGAACTTCTGGATGCGGTTGTTGCCCATATCGGCTACATAGACATTGCCAGAGGAGTCGGTGGTAATGCCAAAAGGATCATTAAATTCTCCATCGGCTGAACCACTACTGCCCCATTTGGCTAGGAAGGTGCCGGTGGAGTTGAACTTTTGGATGCGGCGGTTGCCCATATCAGTCACATAGACATTGCCGGAGGAGTCGGTGGTGATGCCACGAGGGTGATTAAACTCACCATCTGCCGAGCCAGTAGCTCCCCACTTGGTGAGGAAGGTGCCGGTGGAGGTGAACTTTTGGATTCGGTTGTTGCCCATATCAGTCACATAGACATTGCCGGAGGAGTCGGTGGTGATGCTAGGGGTGCATTAAACTCCCCATCAGCTGAGCCATTACTGCCCCATTTGGCTAGGAAGGTGCCAGTGGAGCATGAACTTTTGGATGCGGTTGTTGCTGTATCGGCGACGTAGACATTGCCGGAGGAGTCGGTGGCGATGCTATATGGGAAGTAGAATTTACCGTTTTCACTGCTAGGCATACCAAATTTAAGTAGGAAAGTTCCAGAGGAGTCAAACTTTTTGGATACGGTTGTTGCTAGAATCTGCAACATAGACATTGCCGGAGGTGTCGGTGGTTGCGCCGAGGAGTATTAAACTCACCATCTGCCGAGCCGTTACTGCTCCCATTTGGTTAGGAAAGTGCCGGATGGGTCGAACTTTTGGATGCGGTTGTTGTTGTATCTGCCACGTAGACATTGCCAGGAGGTGTCGGTGGTTATGCCACGAGGTGTATTAAACTCACCATCTGCTGTGCCATATGTTCCCCACTTAGCTAGGAAGGTGCCGGTGGAGTCGAACTTTTGGATACGGTTGTTGCTAGAATCTGCAACATAGACATTGCCGGAGGAGTCGGTGGTTGCCGGCAGAGGATAGCAAACTCCCATCTGCCGAGCCAGATGTTCCCCACTTAGCTAGGAAGGTGCCGGTGGAGGTGAACTTCTGGATACGGTAGTTGTAGGTATCTACGACATAGACATTGCCAGAGGCGTCGGTGGTTATGCCTTGGGGAGAGTCAAACTCACCATCTGCTGAGCCAGATGTCTCCCCACTTAGCTAGGGAAGGTGCCGGTGGAGGTGAACTTCTGGATACGGTAGTTGTAGGTATCTACGACATAGACATTGCCAGAGGCGTCGGTGGTTATGCCTTGGGGAGAGTCAAACTCACTCATCTGCTGAGCCATATGTTCCCCACTTAGCTAGGAAGGTTCCAGAAGAGTCGAACTTGGATGCGATTGTTGTCAGAATCTGCGACATAGACATTGCCAGAGGCGTCGGTGGTTACGTCTTAGGGATATTGAGTTTAATACCATCGTTCGTGCCAACGGTCCAGGCATGCTCAGGCACACTCAGTAGGTAGTGGTGTAGCATTGGCTGTATTGGTGGTTAATGGTATGAGGGTGGTTATAGTGAATAGTAGGGATAGTACTTAGATAGTTTATAATTTTTACTTTGTTTTGTTATAGATAGCTTAGTTAGTAGGTCTTTCATGGTTAGTTTATTTATTACACCCTCTTTTTTATTAATTTAATGTTATATAAGAAATTATTTCTTATAGTGCTTATGATAGATGATATAAGGGGAGAGTGCAAGGAGGTGTATCCGTCCATAACATTCTGGACTCCTGTTGGCTTAATTGTAACACTTCTAGTAAGTACTGCATTGGACTTTTTAAACCAAGTCCATAATGTGGTCTTTTTGTGTTATACCATATACACCAGTCCATCAATGAATTATTGAAATCCTCAAGGTCATAGGCTAGATTATCTAGGTTCCAGTCTATAAACTCTTCTTGGATGCTACGGTTAAATCTTTCAACCATTCCGTTATTCTTAGGTCTTTTGGGATAGTTCCAGAGCTGTTCAATGTTTCGTTCATCACAGGCTCTTATGAAGTGTTTGTAGAACTCACTACCATTGCTCATGATGCACTCGTCTGATCTCAAATGGGGTAACAGCTTGCAGTTTGTTCAGGAAGTCTGCTGCGTTGGTACTACTGGGGCTAGTATAGCCATAGGCAAAGCCGAATCTACCTTTTGTAATCTACTGCTGTAAGTACATAACGGCGTATACCGTTTATAAACTTAACAATAGTGTCTCATCTGTAGCATATCTCCTGGTTGCTCAGGCTGATAACCATTCCTGCGGTTGTTTATTGAGTCTTGGCTTACGACTTTTGTTTCTCAAGTAGTTTGCCGGTAGCACCTGAAACGGTTAACCTGGTATATTTTGGTAATAGGCCTTGAAACTTAAGTCTTTGAGGATTCTACCTACGGTAGATGCCGAAGGTGGTTTTAGATTCCAAGCTGTACACTCATCTTTGAGTAATACGGCTTCAGCTTATCTTTACTTTAGCTTAGGGTGTAAGCTTCTTTGTTCTAGAATAAAGTTAGTAATACGCATATCTACCATTCGCTTGCGTTTGTGTTTTGGTGCAGTGCTCTTTGGAGCTAAACATCTGAGTGAGCCATTGTTATCCTTTAGACGCCTCTTCCAGCTGAACACAGTGCTCCTACTTACGCTAAAAGCTTGTCTGGTGGCTTGTTCCCCGAAATCATCATAGAACTGAATTATCTTGAGTCTTTGCTCAATTACATGTTTATATGGGTGTTGGGTTATGTCTTGTATAGATCTCATAGTCTTACGAGCATAACCCCTCAAGAATGATTCAGTATATATCTGTTGCATAAAAAGACTCCTTCCCAGCTAGCTATCGCTAGCCTTCAGGAGTCCAATATGTTTCTGAACTTATGCAGTACTTGTTGTGCTATATACTACAGAGTATCTTTCCGAATCGTGGATACTAGACATAAACGATCTTCACAAAGATTAACACTTAATTCTTTGCTGATGTTTGTTTTCTTTCCAGGAGTAAGAGTTTTTGCGTTAATAACAATTTTTTCTATTAATTTTGAGTCAAAATCAATATTGTTGCGTCTTAGCCAATACGCCACCAGCTCCTTTGAAAGATTATGTGGTAGCATTATCACCAGATGACGATTTAAGCAATTATCCTTACCTACAAGCGCACTCAGGATTGCGTCTATCTCTTTATTTATATTCACAAACTTCTGTTGTTCAGCTAAAAGGTATTGTTTCTGACTTACGGTTAGTTTTGGGATAATATTGTGTCTCACCCAATTGCGTAAATATCCATCATCACTATTTGTAGAATCTTCTCGCCATTTTAGATTGCTAATTTTCGCATATTCTAAAATTTTTGTTTTTGGAATAGACACTAATGGTCTGATAATCTCGCTACTGCTCTGTAGTGAACTTATACCTTTTCTGCCGGTACCTCGTAACATATTAATAATAACTGTTTCTAGTACGTCATCTTGGTGATGCGCTGTAATAATAGCCTGAGCGTTGTGCTTTTTCTTGACTGCTTGTAGATATGAATATCGAGCATTACGTGCTAATTCTTCGCTGGCTTTTGCGCCCAAATTTCCTTCTGTAAACTCAAACTCCAAATTGTATTTTTTAGCTAAATCTTCAACAAACTTTCTGTCTTGTTCTGAATCACTCCGAATACCATGATCAAAGTGCGCCACAATCAATTCATTGTTGTGCTGTTTGGCTAATATATCCAATAAAACCACCGAATCAACCCCGCCAGAAACAGCAATAATATATTTTCCGGGCTTAATTTGAACTTCCATTTGTTATATTATATAACAATGACTCATTTATACTTCGTTAGACACGGCTTAAGTCAATTAAACAAAGAAAGACGAGTAGCTGGCATCACAGAAACACCTCTAACCAAAGAAGGAAAACTACAGGCTAAAATAACTGGAGAAAAATCAAAAAATCTTGGCATTGAACATATAATATCTTCTCCACTTTCGCGTGCTTATGACACTGCTAAGATAATTGCCAAAGAAATAGGGTATCCGATCGATAAAATAGAAGTAAACCCATTGTTTATTGAACGTAATTTTGGTGCTATGGAAAATCAACCATACACACCAGATACTGATTATGATGGGATTGCCGATGCCGAAAAACTTGATGTATTTTTGGCTCGCGCTAAACAAGCCATAGCATACCTACATACTCTGCCCTATGGCAAAATCTTAGTAGTCAGCCATGGAGCCACTGGGCGCGCTCTTAGACATCACCTGGATAAAGACAAACCATTTGACTTTCCAGAGAGATATTCAAATGCTGAACTTGTGGAATGGATAATTACTTAGGTTTTATATCGAAAGTCCGAATACGGCTTCTATCTAGCGAAAAATCATACCATCTTGGCTGACCAGGCATCTCTATTACTTCACCATCTTTGATACTATTGATTGCAGGCTCAAGCCCTGTTTCTACTTGCAAAACAACTCTTGGAACAAACAAACTTTCGCTTTCTTGACCCGGTAAAACAACTACAGATTTTATTCTATCTTTATAAAGCATTGTTTTGTGGCTTTCGATAATTTTGCTTGGCACAGAATATGCTCTAATCAATAAATCGTAATTTGATGTGTATCTAGTTGTAATTTTAGGAAAGGCTATCTCTACAACCTGAGCGTTTAGAATTTCATCTTTAAGCTCCGCGAGCTTTTGATCTAGGTTTAGTTCTTCAATTGATTTAAGCATAGGGTTGGGCTTGTTCGATAAATAGCTTGCGGTGTCGTTTATCGATCTGATTAATATTTCGGTATCTGCAAACTGTACTAATTCGAAATGTTGATCATTTTGACGAATAACTTCCTCGTCCAGCTCACGAATAAAAAAAGAACCCTGCCCGGGTTCATGTTCTAAATTATTGTCCAGCATCTTCATACTAGAATTCTATTTTACACCATAACTATATATTTTTCAAATTTAATTGGTGTCGGTGGTGGGGATCGAACCTACGACCTCAGGCTTATGAGTCCTGCGCTCTAACCAACTGAGCTACACCGACAAACTAACAGATGAGATTGTAGCATATCTAAATAATTTTGACTATGAATCTGTGATATTTCGCACATTTATATATCTACTAGCTGTAAACATAATATTGAGAGCCTTACTGCGCTATACTTATATTATGAAAGATAGCAACCTACTTCGTGAAATAGAACCAAGCCTAGAACAAGCTTACGATGAGCATATGCAATCCATTGCTAGCAAGCAAGACGGACTGCCAGATAAGCGCCCGTTTTCGCCAATGGAACAATTAGCTAGATCTGCAAATACTGGACCTGACCCCTTAGAATACGGCGTGGTTCTTCGTGAAGATTACAATGCACATGTATCTGTTTTTGCAGAAAAATACGCTATTGATATACGGGCTATTATGGGTGCTTCGTTTCTGGTAAATTTGCTGACCGAAGACAATCTGCCCCACTACACTAGCCGTATCCATAGCAAAGTTCATGAAAGTCCAGCCTTATCGGCTTTTGCCAATGAATGGACAGCCGAAGAAGATACTCACGGTGTAATAATGCGTGATTACGCGTTGTTGTCTGGGATGATTGGCGAAAATGAACTATCTGCAATATCTCAATCAAGCTACCACCAAGGCCGAGTGCAACAATTACGTACCGGGACAGAGATTGATCCACAGGATCTACAAGTTGCATTTTCTTATCTCACACTACAAGAACACCTCACTAAAGAAGCTCACAAAAAAGAAGGTTGGATTTTGCCACCAACCGGTAGAAAAATAATGAACCCAGTAGCAGGAGATGAACAGAATCATTATGAGTTTTACCGCAAGGCAAGCCAAGCATCGCTTGATGTAGATCCAGATGGAACGTTAACTGCTATGAACCGCGTATATAAAGAATTTTCGATGCCAGGCAGGCTGGGCATTCCTAATTTTGATAAACTCGCCCTGATAATTGGTTTGTCAGGAATTTTTGATCTTGAAACAATTACGCAATCTATGCAAACTGTCGCGAAAAAACTAAACATCGCTAATGCTAAACCAAAGACAGATGAAGGCAAAGACGCCAAAGAGTCTTTGCTAGCTAGAACAAGCAATGAAGCTGTTAGTGAGCAACGAATTCTTATGGAAAGCCTTAGGGATCAACAACCAACTTCCACTGATAATGGATTAGCGCCATTCGTGTTAGGAAAAACCGTAGAGTATACATACAAAGGTCACTCTAACCACAAAAGACCAACTGGCATTGTACCTATTAGAGCCCAGCAATAAAATTGTCGCCTAGTAATACTAGGCGACAACAGCTCTATCTTAATCTTCGAATAACTCATCGAAATCAAGTAAAGCTTGATCTGCAGTGGGCGTTAGCTCGTATACTAGCCCACCTAATACTTGCGTAGCCATAGTGACAACGCCTTTCTGGTTTAGTTTTATATTTGTGAGGTTTTTGTTTGTCTGTTAAGACCTTTATAGTTTACCTACTATCAAATAGATCTGTCAACAAAAAAATAGGCACATATTGATGCCTATTTTATTGGATAGCTTAGGCTATTTAGCTTTTTTCTTATTGTCGTTGTCTTCAGGTTCTTCATTAAGCCCCTTGCGAAGCTCTCGTGCAGACTCGCCGATAGACCGTGATAATTTTGGCAATCGACTTGCGCCAAACAACAATAATAGAATTAGCAGTATAATTAATAGTTCTGGGACACCCAAACCAAACATTATAAATTCTCCCTCTCTTGCTTATATTTACTTTGTAATCATAACTAAAAAAACCGTGTATAGCAAGATAAAAGCTGTAGTCATATATTGGTAATGTATCTATGCAATACAATTATCCTACGCCATTCCTAACTGAGTACTATTTCTATTCTTTGGCTTAATCCGACGATTATCACGCCATACTACACCAATTGATGTTTGATAAAGGGCAATGATCGGTGCAGCCATGAGTGCTTGGTTTATTGGATCTGGCGTGGGGGTCAGAATTGCGGCAACAATAAAGCTAACCAAAATTACAATACGTTGTTGCTTTAGTAGTCGTGCTGGCTTGAGGGGCTTAACCTTGTTGATAAACGAAAACACCAATGGCATCTGAAATAATAAAGCAAATCCAGCCATATAAATCATAACAAAATTAAAGTATTCTTGAGCACTAATTAAAGAAGAAACTTGCTGATTGGTGAAGTTATTCAAGAAATGTAATGCAGCTGGCAAGCTCACAAAATACGCAAAAGCTACCCCACCTAATGCTAGCAATATTGAAATGATAATAATCTTGATAAAACTATACGAGATATGAGGAGGAATTGCTGGAGATATAAACTTAAAAATGTTGTATATGATGACCGGAACCGCCAATATAAACCCAAAAAACAGACAGATCTTTATCAGGAAATCAAACCCACCTGTTGGGCTTGTATAGAATAATTGCTGGCCAAGTGGCTTAACTAACCAGGCAATAATTTGGTCCTGGTACTTATAACCTAAAACACCTCCGAATACTAGCGCCAACACACACCATAGTGTTCTTCTTCTAAATTCACCAATATGATCAGCAAGTGGCGATTTGTGTGCGTGCCTGAAATAGGTTGGTTTATACATTCTACTAGACACGTCATCTAGTGTTTCTTCGTCTATTTCTAATAGCTCTTTGTAATTGGTTTGCCTTAGTTTGGCGTAACTATCACCAAGCAACACTTTTTTTATCGCTGATCTGCCAATATTTTTTGATGCAGAATCTGCAATAATCTTTTTATTACCATCTTCTCTGCTTGCGTTTACTGCTACAAAGTTACGCGATGTATTTTTTTTAGTGCGTTTTGCCGGAACTATATCACCACTAACAGACCTTCTTGGAGACTCCTTTTTCATAATCTACTTATAGCATAGTATCTATAGAAACATAAGTAAAATGTTTGTATAGTTAATGTTGACCTCCTCACCTCTGTTTGATATAATTACAGCTGATATTGCTCACAGATACAAAAGTTTTTTGTTGCAAGGTGCTATATTTATCATCGCGGGATGGAGCAGCGGCAGCTCGCGTGGCTCATAACCACGAGGTCCCAGGTTCGAGTCCTGGTCCCGCAACCAACAAAAGTGACCCAGTTTATGGGTCTTTTTTGTTATTGTAAAGTAAAGACGAGAACCTGGATGCGCAATTTGCCACAGGTTCGCTCATGACGAACAAGCACAGATGCTTGCATCGAGCATGTGAGGAAATGGGTCGAATTAATGAGACCGCCCCTGGTCCCGCAACCAACAAAAGTGACCCAGTTTATGGGTCTTTTTTGTTATTGTTGTATGATAAATACATGAACAAGCATGATCGGGACTCTAGGTTTAGTACTCTATATGCTTTAATTATTGGTTTTTTTGTTGCGTTTTGCATTGGTCTTGTTATTGTTTATATACTTCGCGACAACATTCTACATATAGTGTTCTAAGGTATTAGTGATGAAAGAAGAATCTTCCCCATGACTCAAGGTTCTTTTGATATGTTGGCTTTGAATCATCTACTTTTTTTTGTGCTTGTTCGCTTGATTGGATTGAGCTCTCAACAGTGTGTTTCATTGCAACGTCTTTAGGAATAATTACTACTGTCTCTCCGGGTCCTGCCTTGCCTAGTTGTTCTCGCGCGGCGAGCTCTAGATATTCATCAGTTTCCAGGTATTGGTTCTTTATTTTGAGATTGTTATTTTTTAACTCTTGAATCTCATTTTCTTTTTGTTTAGCGACAACTTGTTTTTGAACATCGTAGTTAGACTGAATGGCCTTTACTGTACTCCAACTTACCAACAAGACAATAATTACAAATATAACCTGCCCAGAAAAGCGAACATCACTTAATCGTTTAATAAAATGAGTACTGGTAGTTTTTATTTTTTGCAACATAAATACATAATCATTATATAACGAAAGTAATTTCTGATATAATCCACTCTGTTACTCATTACTGAGATACACTAATTGCAAGGGGGTGTAGCTCAGTGGTTAGAGCAGTCGGCTCATAACCGATTGGTCGTTGGTTCAATTCCAACCACCCCCACCACTTTTTTCGATTACATTTATCGGCATATTCTGTGCCAAAACGTAAACCGATGTTCAGAATTATAGTTATCATCACTTAAATCTGAACTGATGAACCTAAACTGTTCTTTATATTTGGCGTTCGGAATATCGCGTTCGAGTCTTATCTCCCATACGTTATTTTTGGCATAAATAACATTGTCCTCGTCATAATACTCATCTAGCAAGCCCCTATCATCTAGTAGACTTAATACTGCTGAATGCACAGCAAATGATATTTTGGGATTCAGATTATTCTCGATACAAGCCAGCCTTGTTGGAGAAAAATCATCATTTACTATTGAGTAGTCAATTTGGTTGAGCATTGCGCGCTTTCTTGACTCAATATCTGCAAGCAGGTCAGCCTCTATTTGGTTATTATCAAAAGGGGTGATGTCTGGAAGTGGATATCTCTCAAAAACCGATAACATAATATAATAGTACCATCGGTCAAGAACTAACACAATCCTTTATCAAAATATGCAAGTTCATTTAGCAACACGAAACCCGTCTGTCGCCATTGCACAAGGTTAACATCTTATGTTATTCTTATGCTTGTAAATAGTAGTAACTTTAGAAGGAATGGGAATTGAAGTCGTTAATGCAAAAGTTTAGTGTTTCTATGTTTGGTTGTTATAAAGATAACAAAACAATTGAGGGTACTAATAAGTTTATGGCTTATCTAAAGCCTGCTTCTGTTTCTGCATCATTAATAGCTATTAGTTTAGTGTTAGCTTTATCTACTACATTAGCCTTAATACCTACTAATAAAGCCTATGCTATAACTCCTCCGGATAGCTGTTTTAACTTTAATGCTGGTACTAATACTATTACAGGTTACTACGAGCACGAAAACAACAATCCAAGTGATCCAGCTTGCCCTAAGGCTGTAGATATACCTAGTACTATTGGTGGTGTAGCGGTGAACGTGATAGGAGACTATGCTATGGACAACGAGCAACTAACTAGCGTAACTATCCCTGGTTCTGTTACTACTATCGGCAACTCTGCTTTTTATGCCAACCAACTAACTAACGTGACAATACCCAATTCGGTGATATATATGGGTGAAAGTTCGTTTGAGAACAATCTGCTCACAAATGTCACAATACCAAATTCGGTGACATCTATGAATACAGGGTTGTTTGCTTATAATCAACTCACCAGCGTAACTATACCTAACTCAGTAACAAGTATTGGCAACGCTGCGTTCCAGGACAATCAACTCACCAGCGTAACTATACCTAACTCAGTAACAAGTATTGGCAACGCTGCGTTCCAGGACAATCAACTCACTAGCGTAACCATACCTAACTCAGTAACAAGTATTGGTGACCATGCATTCATGTTTAATCAGCTCACAAGCATAAACATACCTAACTCAGTAACAAGTTTGGGCTCTTTTGTATTTAACGCCGATCAATTAAGTGAGGTCTTTATCCCTAGTTCTGTTACAACAATGAGCAGTACATCAATCGGAGGGCAGACAGTTCCGGATACTCCTACATATATAGATTATGCAAATTCGGGATATAGCCCGTCAGTTTTTCAAGCTTTGATAGATGGGACGAAGACTTGCAACGTTTATATCGACCCAAGCCAAGCTACAATTTTAGGACTGGCTGATCTAGCAATGACAGAGGCAGACTTTGGCATGCCAGATTCTAATGGCAATGGTGATACTAGCGATATTCTTCTTATGACTCTCATCAACCCCTCCCGTGCTGTAGTTAAGTATCAGGATGGGTCTGGTAATGATTTATTGCCATCATCTACTATCACTGGTTATGACACTGGTTCTAGTACTACACTAACTAACTATCTACTCAAGGATAATCCTTCTAAAGATATTAATGCTTACTACAAGGTAGGAGATACAGTAGATTTGCCTTCTGCTCCTAATATCTCTGGCTATAGTCTAGTATCTACTCCTCCTACTACTCTAGCCTTATCTACTACTGGAGCTAATGAGATTATCTATACCTATAAAACAGGGGGTAGTAACTCTATACCTAATGCAGAAGATAGTAAGACTGTAGTTCTAGATCTTCCGACTAGTACTACACTATCTAACTTTGTGGCTGTTAAAGAATCATCACTAGCAGTTCAAGACTCTGGCTATAATTATCCATTAGGCTTAATAGACTTTAGCTTTAGTACATCTACTACAGACAACACAGTGTCGTTACTATTTGTTACCGACTTAAAACCAAATCAGGTAATAGCTAAAAAGTATGATCCTAGCACTAAGGGCTATACTACATTAGACAATGCTACTATTACTGAAACTACTCATAATAACCAGCATGCTCTACTACTAACCTATACTATTACTGACAATGGTGATTTAGACTTAGACAAAACAACTGGCATTATCAAAGACCCTGTAGGCTTAGCTACGTTAGCTGTGGGGAGTCCGAATACTGGGGTGAGGTAAAAGTAACTATATTAAAACATTCACGATAGTGATATCTACGAGAACTTTTTATATCTTTGATATTTAGCGACACCTTTATCCCAGTTTGAATAGAATCCTTCTTCCCACAATGTTTGCAGTTGCTCAAAATATGCTTGGTATAGATACTTAACCCGTTCTACGCTAAAGTTTTCTACGGCATACTCATGGATTACTTTGTTATTTAACTTGTGGACATTCTTAGCACCCCATACTGCCTCACCAATTGTCCTAAACCTATAGCCGTGAACTCCATGCTGGATATTCTCGGCAAATGCCCCAAAATCCGTAGCTATTACTGGGGTTCCACAAAGCAGGCTTTCGATTGCCACCCCACCAAAAGGTTCAATATAGGTCGTCGCCATAAAAGTTGCGGTTGCGTTACGAAGCAAAGCCGACCGCTGAGCAACATTTGCATGCCCGACATGCAAAATATGATCCCCACTAACCGAAAAGTCATCGCCATAAATAGTATTTCCTTCTACCTTACTAACTCCTTGCCCTGCCAACACCAGTCGTTTACCTAATCTTCTTGTAACTTCTACAGCAATCTCTACACCTTTTCGAGGTATAAATCGCCCTAGAAACAAAAAATAATCTTCTTTTTTATTCTTGAACTGAAAGTTTTCTGGCTCGAAGTAGTTTGGGATGACTGCGTCGTAGAACCTTCCGTTGTCATCATTTAATTTTCCTTGCACATAGTGCATATGAGAATACGATTCGTATACCCTAAATGGTGCAAAAACCCCCTCGTAACCAATACCATACTCAACAGACATGTGCGCTGGGAATGCATCGGCAATTTGCTTTTGACAAACGCCACCAATAATGCAAATAAAATCCTTTTTATTAATTCGTTTTTTTATTTGGCTGATTGCACGTCTGTTAGTATTCTGCCAATGCTCATCCTCAATATTCCAGGTTAAGTTGAAAAAATTTTGCTTAAAGTCGTTGTCGCCGAACCATTTTTGCTGATCATCTTTTGGCGCAATCGTAATCAACTCGTCAACATTTGCCTCATTCTCCTCAGATGCGTATAGATACACTTTATGCCCTAGTGATTTCATCATATTACAGAACTTTCTGGTTTTAGATGTATAGGCACACGCTTCATATTCCATTGTCGTTTGAGTGTGTGGAAGCGAAACTACATGAAATGTCATTTGGCTACTCTTTTTCATAATTAAATACTAGCACTTACTGCGGAAAGCAAGCTGTTGTAAAAGAATCACACCTATAGTCCTGGTAATGATTCTAGCCATCTGAAAAAATGTTGAAAATCAAAATCTACGTCGTGTATCGTGTGATGCAAGGCGTCATAGACCTCATATCCTTCATAAGTAGTAGTTGGAGGTAGCGAGCCCGCCACGGTTGTCATTACATCAGAAAGCCTTTTCTCTTGAGAATAAGGAGTCCGCGGATTACTGACAACGACATTATCAGAGGGGGCCCAAGCATATGCAATGCTTGGTATGACAGAAGGATTAAGTAAGACCATGTCGTCAATGCCACAGTTGTTAACATCCCCAACACCATTATTGTAATTCTCACCCCGAAACACGCGACATGTCGCATAGATACTTCCTGCCCCAGCATCTAAATATGGCCAGTCTGGATGTGTAGGATCCCAAGATTTAAGATAATTTAAATTGATTGGTCCAGCCACAATATATGCGCCCAGATATGTTGGATCTGCTACGTTTGGGCAACCAAAAGAGCCCACGTTTCCGGCTAAAGTAAGATCACGTCCACCACCATCATTAGTCAAGCCTTTACTTACTACAGCACCGAGTGCATTGTATCCTCCAGCTGAATGACCAGATGCAATGAACTTACCTGCATCAATATTATACGTACCATCTCCTCCGCTATTTGTTGAAGATTTAGTTTTTAGCCAATATGTTGCTTCTTTGTAGTTCAATATCATAGTTGGATAACGCCCAGAGGCAGTATTTGGATCCCAGGCGGGGTAACTACCTGCACCTGATGTTATCACTGTGTGCAACACATACTCTAGTGACGCAACCGCATAGCCTTTAAGGCAACAGTTTCGGACAAACTGATTAGGGATTGTGGTCTTGTTTCCAGATGACCAGTAGCCTCCATGCGCCCATAATATTACTGGCCAACCATTTGCAGGAGGCGTGCCTGTAGGTATGTATAGATCAAGTTTACGATAATTTCCTGCGCCATAACTTAAATCTGAATACAGGGTATAGTTGGGTGTCGCGCCCGTCCAAAGCTCCGCCTTTATATCTTCATAAGTCAGTGCTTTTGAGGAATCCAAAACAACACTGCCACCACCACCATCAATTGAGCTAACTTCACCTAGATCATCCAATTGCTTTGATGTAGTACCATCATATTCAAACCATGCCCATTTCTGTGGCTCATATGGTGTTCCAACCGTATTAGTCAGAGAGTCTGGATACCTCCTGTTAAGCAAATAATCAGTCCAGATTTCAACGTCTGAAAGCCTAGAGCTCATTAGTGGCGTAGTATCAGTATCGAATCCTCCAAAACGAACTTCATCCATCTCAACATTTGGTGGACTTGCAGTTAATGTTTCGATTGGCGTGGTGTTATCATTTAAATATACGCGTAGTCTGACCTTTGGGGTTTGAGTTGAATCAACCTGTATTTCATATCTGTAGTATCCATTGCCAGCAGGTGGAGTAAATTGATAACTAGTCCAAGCGGTTGCGTTGCCAGACCAAGCAATTCTTAATTGCATAAGGGTTGATCCATCATAATGCTTGTGCTCAATCCGGAATTGTCCTGCTCCTCCATTGAGAATTTCTACAACCCCATTATCTGTTACAGTACCAGAATTACCCTCGTAACGATGATAAAAACGTAATGAATATACATTTCTGCTAGAATATTCAGATTGATATTCACCAATCTGCCAACTTAACCTTGGAGTATCCCCTGGATAATCTTCTAAGAATATTGATGTTCCATCTACACGACCTGGCCGAATACCATCCCATTTTATTCTGGCACCAGGAGGATTCCCTCCTGAAGCACCCCAAGCCGTACCATTCGGATTATAAGAATCCATCCAGGTGAATAATTTATCTCCCGCACCAGCTGTCATTTTTGGTATTACTCCATTGCCTAATAAAAGCTCTACCCTAGTTCCGCTTGCACTCCCCAAACATAATGCTGGTCTTAATCGAACATTGCCTGAACTTAAAGAGCCCGAATTAACTGCCTTTAGTGACGCAGATGTGTATGTTAAATTAATCTTTGGCGCATATAAACCAGCACTTTGGTCGTAAAAGTAGTTTTGGCCGTTACCATTGCCATATCCAGTCGCACCAACCGTACCGTTATCCCAAGTAAAGCTTCCTAGATTACCGACATTATAAGTTGTACCAGAATCATCATCAGCGAATAAATAGACCATGACATACTGAGTAGTACTATTCCATCCAGAATCATTAACTAATGGCTGAATGGCAGATGCAAAATTTTCAGTATCCACCCAACTCCCCGCACTCAAATCTCTACCAAGCGCCGAACCACTACTTTGATTTGTGCAAAACGCCTTATATATTAGTGCGCTAGAATCACGCACATGAGCACCATAATTCGATAGATCAAAACCAGCCTTATTGTGAGTTGGACCACATCTGTTACCGAACAGTGTTGTTGAGGCAGTCTGTCGACCCAGCCTCTGCCACGGCATTGAGCCTAAAGTTCCATTGACCACCGCTCCTGAGCCATTAACATCCAAATTATTTTCAACCGCGACATAAATGTGATTTGTTAATCCACCGGTATATGCGTTGTTTGTTCTTAGGCTTAATGTGCATGAACTAATTTGAGACCCCTGTGGAACATTATCAAACTTAAAAATATAGAATGTTGCAAGAAATAAAGAATCATCATAGTGTGGCCCAATAATTGGATACTTTAGAGCCGTAGTAAAGTCTACGCCACTTGCATTTCCTCGCTGATTCCATGCTTGGAACCCATCATGAGTAGACTGAGCAACTGATACTGATACGTTAGTTGCCACTTAGTCTACCTTGAGCATTAAATCGTTTGCAGAAATACTTGCCTTATATGTGTTGCCGATTGTTGCAGTGCCAGCGTCTGGTGTTCCAACCCATAAAACTTTGCCAGATCCACCACTAGCAACGTCCGTAATAAAAAAAGCTAGCACATTAACGTCAGAGCCGGTTGTATTTGTCCACTCAACAGGACTACCGTTATTGTTATAGCAAATTGCACCATTTTCATCGGCACTAATAGAACCTACTGTTATTGATTTTCTACCAGTATAAAACGAAGCACCTATCGTAAACTCATTTCCTTGACCAGAAGATATTAAAGTCGCTAAATCCATACCGTCCATATTTGCTGGGGCAGACTGTAGCAACCCGACATAAAGAGTAGAAATTTGAGACACAGCTGAGCCTGTGTTAATTTCAACAGATCGAGTTTTACCATCTTTCCCGAGAACCAACCCCATTTATGGCTTTCTCCTAAGAATAATTGTTCCTGTTGGAGTTCCTGAAGGCAATCCATCAGTTGTAACCCAGTTTGAAGCCACTACAATAACACCTTCACCCGAATTACCGGCTACGCCTTGCGGGCCAGTAGCGCCGGTGGCGCCAGCACCTCCAGCTACACCAGCTATTCCTTGTGGTCCGGTGGCACCTGTAGCACCAGCTCCGGTAGCGCCCGTTGCACCTTGAGTACCAGCAGAACCAGCTGGCCCTTGTGGTCCGGTGGCTCCCGTAACGCCAGCGCCAGTAGCTCCGGTGGCGCCTTGAGAACCAGCTACACCTTGCGGTCCAGTGGCGCCGGTAGCACCAGCACCTCCAGCTACACCAGCTATTCCTTGTGGCCCGGTGGCACCTGTAGATCCAGCTCCGGTGGCGCCTTGAGAACCAGCTACACCTTGCGGTCCAGTGGCGCCGGTGGCACCGGTAGAACCAGCGCCAGTAGCACCCGTTGCGCCTTGTGAACCAGCTGGGCCTTGTGGGCCGGTGGCACCGGTAGCGCCAGGACCTGAAATTAACGATCCCTTCAGGGTACCGTCTTCATTATGGGAAACCCTCAAGTATTCATTGAGCACATCGCCCCACTGACCTCTATCTGACCCTGGTATTGGTAGTCTTGGCATATTAGTTTGTTACCCTGTTTTTCGATAAATACTTATATAAGCTTTAGTATAATAAAAATTATAGGCTACATCAAGTAACTTGCAGTAAATCACTCTTGCAATTCACCAACCACAATAACCCTATCATCATACATGTGGGCTGATGAGTCAAATCTACCACCACAAGTTATCAAATTAAGCTGGCTCTTAGTGTTAGGTTTTTGAGAAAATAAAAAATCTGCTGACTCAGATTCTTTCATCTGTTTCACTTCAATCACTTTGTAGTGTTTGATTGCGCCACTGCCGGTTTCTACCTCAAATAAATCCCCTGCTTTCATATCACCCAAATGCTTAAATACCCCGTCGCCTTTTTTCCCAGTAACGTGACCAGCGATTATTGAAAGACCATCCTGTCCAGGTTGTTGACTATTAGTAAACCATCCTGTGAGGTGAATATTGTTTGGTACAGCAATCTTATTATTCTGATCAACCCCCATACGTTGTACATAGGCATCGACACCAATCGACTGAATACGCAATTTCTTTGGATCGTTTTCGGCACCCTTCCAACTATACGTATCAGCATTAGCCTTAGATTCATCTGGGGTATCGGTAGAATATGTAACGGTCTCTGGTGCGTTTGGTTTTTCAGTATTCTTATGTCTTTTCGTAACAATAAAAATACCAACAATAAATAAAACCATTATCGTAAATATAATAATCTTATATTTTTTTGAAAGCCTAGATGATTTCTTCTTCATTTGTAAATATAATAATTTTCTCCGACAACAGCACGGAAAACACCGTCTATCTTACTACTATTCTAGTAGCACTCAAACTATCACCTTCGCCCGTAGTAAAGATAGTAACCTTAGCACCCTTAGTTAAAGAATCCTTGTTCAACGTCTCTGTCTTTTTGGTTATCTTGGTCTTGTCAGTTATTTTAAGTGTTTTTACTTCACCTTTACTTGTCGTAATCGTAAGTTTTTCACCTTCTAATTTTTCTACAGAACCAGTAAGTGTTTTAAATGGATTTTGGAGATTGCTAAATAAATCAGTTGGACTCTTTGAAGCGCTAGCCTTCTTACCCGCTTCCATGCCCTTATCATATCCTTTATCGTAAGCATACTTATAAATTCCTATGCCAGCAAAAACTAATAACAAAACAACAATTATTGAGAAGATTATCTTTCTTTGCTTTGGTGTCAGCTTCTTCTTTGAAGGTGATGCTGATTTTGATTCTTTAACTTTTTCATTGCTACCTGATGAAATATCCATTATTACCTATACCTCCTTAACGTGCTAACGATTATTTTATCACAAGTCGAATGAAAACATGTAAATTTATTATTAGATTTTACCTCTCACCCCATCCCCACTATCACTGTTGTGCCTTCTCCTGGTTGGCTGGTGATGGTTAGGTTGGCGTTGTATTGTTCTGTAATTACTTTGCATAGGTAGAGGTCTAGTCCTAGTCCGGTATCAGTGAAGTGTTCTAGGCTATGGGCTGAGTTGAATGGGGTAAAGATATTGTTTAGTTGTTCTGGGGGTATGCCTTTGCCATGATCGGTAATAGTTATTTGGATAGGTAGGTTGGTATTGTTAGGGTTAGTGGTTACTGTGTTAGGTTTATTTATCTGGCTAGATTTGTTAGCTTTGTGGATAGATTGGGATAGTTCTATATTAGAGCCAGCAGTACTAGCTGAGATGGCGTTCTTGAGTGGAGCTGACAGTAGATGGGTTAGGGCATTAGCTTCTATGTTGACGTTTTGGTTGGGTTTGATGTTGTTGGTAGTTATAGTGATGTTCTGTTGGTCAGCTAGGGATCTGAGGTTAGTTAGGGTAGTAGATATAGTACTGCTTAGGTTGGTGTGGTATTGCAGTCCTGGGACATGCTTAGATAGGTTGCTGAGTTTTTCTAGTTGGGAGACTATGTCTTTTAGTTCATTGAGGCCTTGGTTGAAGTTACGGACTTTAGGATACTTAGCTAGGTCTTGGCTGACACCTTCTAGGATTATGATGTCATCGTTGAGCTTGTTGTAGGCATCAGCTATGAAGTTAGCTTGGCGAGCATTGAACTCTTGTTCTATTTCTTGTTCGGTTAGTAGAGCTTGTCTTTGGGACTGGAAGGAACGGTAGAAGTAGTAGCTGACACCTAAAGCTATAACACCAACGAAGCCTAGGATAAGTTGAGAAGCAATAGTAATAGCTGTAGGGGTATAGCGTTCAGCTTGAATGAAGATGATGTTGAGTAGTACTACTAAGGTAGAGATAACTACTACTGGGAGCCAGAAGAAAGGATGGGTTAGGAAGCTAAGTCCTTTTCTTTGTTCTAGGTTTCTGATGTTAGCTTGTTGTCTTCCGGTGAGGGATTGTCCTTCATCTAGTAGTTCATTGGCATGGTTAGTGAGACTCTTGATGGCTGACTTAGAGGCTACGATAGAGGCTTCTGGGATAGTTAGAGTGGTAGCTGTAGTGGCTAGGGTTGAGGTGAACACGGAAGCTGAACCAGACTGAGAGCTAGAGTTAGTATTAATAGGTATACTAATGCTATTAGGGGAGCTAGGAGTAGAACTGATGGAGCTGGTGGTACTAGCCTGATTGCTAGAGCTGTTTACGGAAGCTGAACCAGACTGAGAGCTAGAGTTAGGGGTGTAGGTAGTGCCTGGATTACTGGTAGAGCTAGTAGTGTTACTTGGAGGAGTAGAGCTGGTATTAGTAGGAGGGTTGGTATTAGAGCCTGTAGAGTTATTGTTAGTACTTGAGTTATTGTTTGTGGTGTTGGTACTTGCTGTTGTGGTATTAGCAGTTGTGGTTGAAGTAGTACCCATAGCTAGTAGTTCTATGGTTCCTTGGATCTTAGTGATCGGTGTATTGATGTAGTGGGAGGTAATACGTAGGAAGGTAGCTCTAGCCGATAGTAGAGATTTAAAGCGAGTGATGAGAGCTTGGAGAGCTTGTCTTCTTTTGTTTTCTAGATAGCTAGAATAGCCATAGAGGGCTGAGAGAGCTAGTAGAAGTATGAGTAGGCTGTATGGAATGGCTTTAGCTACGGGTTTAGGTATATTGTTAGCAGTATAGTTCACTAGAGATTGCATGAAGGAACCTTTGACTACTTTAGATAGGGGAGCTGGTAGTGCTGTAGATTGAGGGTTGGAGTAGTACTGATTATTGGATGAAGATGAAGGGGTGTCTGATTCTGTGGGAGTAGGTGGTTTAGTGGTACTAGGAGTCTTTGGAGGATTGGTTGGGGTTGTAGGGGTGGTTGGAGTTGTAGGGGTGGTTGGAGGATTGCCGTTACCTGGGTTTTCTGGAGGGTTGGATGGATTACAGTTGGTTGAGCCTACAAAGTCTGGATAGTTAGTACAGTTAGTCTTCCATATAGTAGAGAAGTTCCATTGATTCAAGGGGGGGTTGGTAGAATTGTTCTTGAAGTAGTTAGGTTGAGAGCCGTCGGTGTTGATGGGGTGACAGCTAAAAGAATCACGAAAGTCAGAAGTCACAATTTCAGGTATATTATTTTCAGGAATGGCTGGCGTATAGCTCGTTATATAGATCTCATTACCACAAATATTTGAATCTGTTACAAATCGATCATGATATACATGACTTAACGAATCCTGTGTACTAACAATATCTAAATTATCAATATTAAACTCAGGATTAATCACACTAGCTATTGTTGCGTAATCAAAATATTCGCCAATAATAGCACCTTGCTCACTACCATTTGGGCTGACTAGTTTACTGGTCGCGAAACTTTTTGTTATATAACTACCAGATAATGCGTCTTGGGCGACTGGTGTATTCTGAATATAACGTCCTACGAGCCCCCCAGCAACGCTATTAAAAGCATAAATTACTCTTGATAATGAAGTATCTGATGATTGACTAACCATAACATTATTCACACCAAGACCAATCATATCAACTGATCCAGACGCCTCAACCCTTCCAGATGCATAAGAACTATTGATGTCTACGCCAGCTATTGTCCCAACCAAACCTCCCGCAGATCCACTAAAACCAATCTTTTTTAACTGATCATCAATTTCTGCATCGACTATCAAATTAGAACTAACAACGTTACTTGTGGAGTACGTATCATTGATTGAAAACGAGCTCTCACCATAAGATGCAGCCTTTCCGACTAAGCCACCTACGTTTGTGCCGTTGACATCGCCTTGTGAAAATGAACGCTCAATACTGCCCCCACTTGAGGTAAATGATCCGACCAAACCTCCAACCCCTCCACTATAGCTCGCATACGCTCTGCTCATAGGAAGAGATTTTCCAGATACATTAGAGCTACTTTGCGAATTTTGAATATTCAAACTACCTGTGATAGTAGTATTATGATTAAGAGTTGAGCCAAGATATTGTCCTATTAAACCTCCTGCTGAGGTTAAATAATGCATGAAATCGGTTGGTGTACTTGATGAGTTGCCAGTACCCACAAGATTACCACTAGTAGAACTATTCTTAATTACATAGTTTGTGTCACTCTGAGCAAATCCAACTAAGCCACCCACAAAACCGCCAATAAACTTACTCATATTTATATTTGTGGAACCTCTGACTCCATCTATAGATATATCGCTCAAAGACGTACTGTTTTCGATAGTTGACTCTTTGTAACTCATGGCAAGACCAGCTAAGCCACCTGCCGCTATTATGCCATAAGAATTATTATCTGTCGGTAATTCATTACGTCCATGTATCACAATATCTCCATCCCTATTTAATTGATTGAAATGTTGATATATATCACCAAGGCCAATATAACCTCCTGCATATAGCATAGCGTATGACTGATCTTGCATTCCGGTAGCATTAACAGTGACCTGGTTGTCGCTATCAGATGAGGTTATCGAAGATATTCCTGATTCTCCAACTACACCACCCGCGCTATACGTTGGACCTGTTAGATTATCTGCATATATTTGATCGACTAGAGTATTACCGTGAGCACTTGAGCCAACCACATTGATAACAGTTGCCCTTCCTACTAAGCCACCTGCTCCGCCACCAAATCTAGCTAATTCAGTATGAACAGTAGCATTCGCGGAGCTATTTGTAATTGATACCCCCGAAATTCCTAAATAGTTCGAGGGAATTAAAAGAGACCACCTATCGATATATTCCATTCCTGTTGAGTATGAATATCCAACTAGTCCACCCGAGTATGATAAATTATCAGAATAATTATACGCTCTTGAGGAGACATTCCCATTAAATGATGAATTTGCAATATTTAACAAAGAAGAATTATGCTGTCTTCCAACCAATCCACCTGTGGAAATATCGACTGATGTTGAACTATCAAGAAAATCTCCGCCCTTACACGACACATTACCTCCTGAGCTAGAATCCTCAATACGCGTTCCGACCAAGGTGAGTCCGATCAACCCCCCAGCAAAAGTACAAGCATCATTAATTGTAACTGAAGCATTTGTATGTTGTAATTCCAAGCCTGGCACTTCAAATACATCTTCTATTGCATTACCGGTATTAGCTCCCACTAATCCACCTGAATATTTAGCATTTAATTGCCCGTTAGCAGAACTATCTACTATTAATGTCTTGTAAGGATTATCGTCTTTTTTCCCATCAATCTTATTTATATATGAAAAGGTATCTTTGTTGAATATTTTTATTGCTTTCCCGTAATCTGAAGCGACATACATATATTCTCCATGGATAACAATCTTTCCAGGGGCGTAAATTTCATCTGCTTTATAACCAGCATCAAGCGAACCAACTTCAATCCCACTAGGAGAATATTTTGTCAATTCATGTGTTGAATTGTTTGATACGTATATATTACTATCTTCATCCGCTGTCATATATGATGGCAATGAATATGAAGGTATAGACAATGTAAGATTACCGAGCAAATCATATTGGCTAATACTGCCGTTGCCTAGTGCATATAAATGATTATCGTTAGTAATCATTAACTCATTGTTCCCATTAACCAATTCAATACTTCCAATATATATACCATTACTATCATATCGACGTACTTGATTGCTATATCTCTCTGCTACGTAAATATCCCCGTTTTGACCAACGACTATATCACTGGGGCTTGCATTTTCTCTGCCCACAACTTCTTCTTTGGTAAAGAAAGATGCTAACAAAGTGCCCTCTGCATTGATTTTATGAATAGCTTGTGGTGTTCCATTATAATAATCAGTTTCACCAACCACATAAATATTGTCGCTATTATCAACATATACATAACCTAAGTAATTGCCATATTGACCTTCAAATCCTCCATTACTATTGAATTTTTTTACCCCTGAGAAATATATGTTATTCTGTGCATCAATTGAAATATCATTTGGGGCAAACTGATTAAACTCATCAAGATCGTTTCCTTCATTACCCCAAGAGTCTATTAGATTTCCCGATGTATCAAATTTTAGTACTTTATTGTTATAATTTGATGAATTAATGGTGTAAATATTTCCTTGTGTATCAACAACAAATTTACCTTGCGTAAATTGACCTTGACTTCTATCACCGCCGTAGTTTATTCCAACAAGACCACCAACTGGTCCACCCGAAAAAGTTCCTTTCGCAGCACTTACATTGGCGTGCGATGTTACCCAATTAATCATTATGTTGCCTGCATTATCGCTATCACTATACCCAACAACCCCACCCGCAGACCATTCGGAATATACAGAACCGCTAACTGTAACGTTCGTAATCGTAGTATCTGAACTTGCAATTCCTGAAAGAATGCCAACATACGATCCAGAACCACCTTCATCCGAGTCATAATATATATGGCCACTAACGTTACTATTAATTAGCGAAAGATTAGTTATATTTGTATCTTTTAAAATACCAAACATACCTACACCAATATCTGTACTATTATTGATATACATATTGTTAATCGAATGGTCATTTCCATCAAATTCACCATTAAATACGTACTGCGGGTCATTAGGGATAGGGCTCCATCCATCGCCACTATTCCAATTAATCGTATCAGAACAGTCTATGTTTTGTAATAAAACAAAATGAGCATTCAGCGCCACATCTGAATCTCGATCTTTTATACCATACATCTGAAGTAGGTCATGAAGAACACTGCAATCATTCGTTGTGAATGATGGAACAAAGCTAATTGGATCAGTAAATAAACCCTGTCCTAAGTTATTATTTGCGGCAACACGAAATTCATAACTTTCTCCAAGAATCATTGCTTGATTTAGTTCATTTAATAAATCAATTTGTTCTTGAGTATTATTGTTAACATCCTGCAAATCCATACTACTAAAACTAAAATCAAAGTTTATATTTGTAGTGACGATAGAGGCATCTACATAATTACGCCAAGCAGACTCCCCACTCTTCCTAAACTGTAACGTGTAATAGTCTATTGGGCTACCCTGTTGTGGTTCTTGCCAGGACAAACTTGGCAATGCATATATTGTTGTGTTAACTTCATCGTCAACATAATTGTAGGCAGTAGCAGAAAATCCTTCTGGAACCCCAGGCAAGGTTTGCATACTTAACAATTTAGTTGTTTCAGCATAAGGTCCAGCTCCATTTGAGTTTACTGCTGACACACGAAAATCATAACTTTGTCCAGGACTCAAACTAGTTACTGTCGCATTAAGATTTGTGCTAATGCCGTCATTAAGTACTATCCATGCACTGTCATTGGTAGGTTTATACTGAATTGTATAATCTGAAATTGACGAACCTCCATCATACTCTGGTGCCTGCCATGCTAGAAGTATTGATGTGCTACTTGTAACTTCTGCTGTCAAATTACGGGGAGCACTTAGTTCAAAATTACAGTCTTTACCACTATCATTAATAGTCCATGAGTAGTTAGTGATAATATTTTGTCTTTGGGTTTCGGAGTTACAGTAATTACTATCTCCAGCACCAAAGGTTACTCCACTCTGAAGAGACTGAGAAGACCAGCCTGTTAGGGTGGCATCGTAGTTGACGGTGGAGAGACCCATTTCTATGTTCATAAAGTCTGTGTAGTTAGCTTGGGTTACTTCAGCCCCAACTATTGAGCTTAGGTATGCAAACAAATCATCTACCGTTGCACCTGGGCCCATTACGCTTTCTGCTACGCTATTATCCCATTCACTGGCAGGAACACCAGCCATAGCCTCTAGCATAGTGATGTAATATTCCACTGGATCACCAAACATACTCTCAGCAGATGTAACAGACCCCATATTCCAAGAGGCAAGTGATTGATCAAAAGAGGAGGCGCCACCGAACATCCAGCTCATATCCGTAACATTACTGGTATCCCAAGAGCTGAGATCGGAGTTGAAGTTGGAGGCGCTAGAGAACATACCGCTCATATCCGTAACATTGCTAGTATTCCAAGAGCTGAGATCGGAGTTGAAGCTGGAGGCGCTAGAGAACATACCGCTCATATCCGTAACATTGCTAGTATTCCAAGAGCTAAGATCGGAGTTGAAGCTGGAGAACATACCGCTCATATCCAAGAGCTAAGATCGGAGCTGAAGCTGGAGGCGCTGAGAACATACCATCATATCCGTAACATTGCTAGTATTCCAAGAGCTAAGATCGGAGTTGAAGCTGGGCGCTAGAACATACCGCTCATAGTAACATTGAGTATTCCAAGAGCTAAGATCGGAGTTGAAGTTGGAGGCGCTAGAGAACATATAGCTCATATCCGTAACATTGCTAGTATTCCAAGAGCTGAGATCGGAGTTGAAGCTGGAGGCGCTAGAGAACATATAGCTCATATTCGTAACATTACTAGTATTCCAAGAGCTGAGATCGGAGTTGAAGCTGGAGGCGCTAGAGAACATATAGCTCATATTCGTAACATTACTGGTATCCCAAGAGCTGAGATCGGAGTTGAAGTTGGAGGCGCTAGAGAACATATAGCTCATATCTGTTACACCAGATAGATTCGGTGCATCAGTAGCAGGAATTGTTAAATTAGATGCCCCTTCAAATGCATGAGCCATTGACGTCCAAGGGTTTGTTCCCCATTGTTCAATAGTTAGGATTTTGTCATGGTCGGTTGTTCCATTGAAGTATATCCTAGGGAAGGTTCCGGTTATCTTAACTGTGTAGGTTCCTGGTGATGAGTAGGTGTGGGTTGAATTTCCGGTTTGGTTAGAGCTGGTGGTGGAGTCTCCCCAGTCTACGTTATAGTTGTAGGTTTCTCCTGAAAAGGTAGGTATAGTTATTTGGTTGCTTCCGCTGACTCCTGGATTGTCTGTCTTCCAGGTAGTGATGAATTCAGTTGAACCAATAGAGCTACAATCTTTACCACTATCATTAATAGTCCAGGAGTGGTTAGTGATAATACTCTGTCTTTGTGTTTCTGAGTTACAATACTTACTAGTACCAGCATCAAAGGTTAGATAGTTATGAAGAGATTGAGACGACCATCCTATTAATGTATTGTCGTAGTTGGAAACAGAAAGGCCAGAAGTATTGCCAAATAGGCCAATACTAGTAACACTACCTATATTCCACTCACCTAAAGATTGGTTAAAACTACTAGCCCCTAAGAACATTGCACCCATATTAGTAACGTTTCCAGTATTCCAATCGCTTAATGGTTGGTTAAATTGAGTAGTAGCCCTGAACATATAACCCATATTCGTAACATTGCTGACATTCCAATTATTTAGGGGTTGATTGAAAGTTGTAGCACTATCAAACATAAATCCCATATCTGAAACGTTATTAACACTCCAACTATTCAACGACTGATTGAATGAGGATGCATTAGCAAACATATTTCTCATAGACGTAACGTTGCTAGTATTCCAATCGCTTAATGGTTGGTTAAAAATAGGGTTCCTCTGAAACATACCAGTCATATTTGTAACACTACTTGTGTCCCAATTATTGAGTGGTTGATTGAATTGGCTTGTTAGTCTGAACATATTGCTCATATTCGTAACATTGCTGACATTCCAATTATTTAGTGGTTGATTGAAAGGTACGTGACCAGTTGGCCCTATTGGTGGCGTATCTCGTTCCCGCTCCCATCCAAACATATAACTCATGTTAGTAACATTGCTAGTATTCCAAGTGCTGATGTCCGCATTGAAGGCGGCTGACTCCCTAAACATATCCTGCATATTAGTAACGTTTCCAGTATTCCAATTATTTAATGGTTGGTTAAAAACTGTCGAATCCTCAAACATACCAGTCATATTTGTAACACTACTTGTGTCCCAATTATTGAGTGGTTGATTGAAGGAATTGGGCGCAAACGACCATTGTGGATTTAATGTTAGTGGTTTTTTACCGAACATATAGCTCATGTCTGTGACATTACTGACATTCCAATTATTAAGTGGCTGATTAAAGGAATTCGCATGACTGAACATACCAGTCATATTTGTAACACTACTTGTGTCCCAATTATTGAGTGGTTTATTGAAGGCTGTTGAAGCATTAAACATATAGCTCATATTCGTAACATTGCTAACATTCCAATGATTGATGTTTGAATTAAATCCAGACGCGCATGGTTGAAGTAACATATTAAAACCGTGGCATAGGTTTGCACCAGAAAACATATAACTCATATCTGTAACATTACTCAAATTTGGTGCATCAATAGCGGATATGGTCACATCATAAGAATTATTAAACATATAAACCATGCTATTCCATTGCATATTACCCCATTGAATAATATCCATGGGGGTAGGCTGATCTTGCGCTGTCCCACCACTAAATATCGTGTGAGGCAAATAACCAGTTATGCTCACTACATACTCACCCGAAGAAACATAATTACAATCCGCAAGTACTGATACATTTATAAATTCATTCGTGCCGTCGTTATTACAATCTACAGTAAAGCTTCCAGGAATATCAGGGTGATCTGAATTATGTATATAAAATTTTCCTGAACTAACCATATTAATTTTAAACACAAACTCATTCGGACTATACGTCCCATCATACGTCACGCTATTATCCGTACTCGTGCTGGCTTGATTGGTCCCACTCCCACCATTGACCGCACTGACTAACTCCTGTCCAATACTCGGTACGATGGTCCCGGCTCCAGTAGCTTGGATTCTGACTTCATAGGTAGTTTTGTTGAAGGTTCCAGCTTCGGTGATGGATTGGATAGTTTGACCTGGGGCTGTACCACCTAATGTAATGTCTGTATTAGTGAAGGTATTACTGTCTATGGCTTCACTGAATACTACAGTGAATACAGAAGTGTAGGAAGGGTTAGGATCTGTTGTTCCTGTTTTTTGATTGATGGTTACTGTTAGGGTTCCGGGGTCTGCTTTACTGAGTGTTCCTATATAAGCTAGTACTGGTATGGTGAGTATGATGAGGAAGAGATAGAAGGAGGCCCAAAAAGGTAGTGGTAGTTTGGATAGTAGGGCTTTGGGGTTTAGTTTCATATTAATGAATTCGTATTTATCTATAGATTAGTTGTTATATACTACTAATTCGTTAATTAGTTGTTGAGATAAGGTATTCGTGATGAATACAGGGTGTTACATATGATGTATGTAAGTATGACTTACTACGACTTGTTGGTACCACTCAACTACTTAATGTACTGAGTATTATTGTACTGGTTATGGTTAGGGATTGGAAGAGGCTATTTACGTTTTTGAACCATGAAGGTTATGCGATAAGAGAACATTGGTATTGTAACAACCTTGATGTGATGCCAAAAGGTGTATTTAACATTCGGATCAATTTCTTGCAAAGGCCTTTTATGTCTGATTTGATCGACTTTCAACCAAACAATCAATAATAGAATAGGCAAGCCAATAATAAGAGCCGTAACAGTCAACACACCAACAGAAAAGCTACCGTCTTCTTGTACCTGAGCTAGTATTTGTATGTTAGGCAATGTCATCAACACTAACTATACCTGTTTTTATTCACAATTTCTCGGTTTCTTGACATGAGTTTAATATTGAGGTCAATTCTATTGTAGTTTTTGCATTCATTAGCCGTTCTCGTAACTCTTTCGCTCCGTCAAAACCTTGAATATATACTTTACAAAATTTATTCAGGGTAGGAATGCGCCTCTCGTTATTTTGCCAAGTGCTTGCGAACAGTTCCACATGTTTGCGATACAAATCTATTCTCACCTGTTTTGTTGCTTGACTCCAATCAGAATTATCCATAAATACTTTTGGGTCGCTAAATACACCTCGACCAATCATTACTCCATCTAACTTATGTGATTTAGCGAGTACAAGACCTTGTTCCCGTGATAAAACATCTCCGTTTCCAACCAACAACGTAGAAGGGGAGATTGCATCCCGCAAAGCCACTATTTCGTCCATTAACTCCCAATGTGCTGGTACCTTAGACATTTCTTTTGTAGTCCTTAGATGAACTGTTAACATGTTAAGTTTTTGTGATAGCAGAAACTCTATCCAGCTCATGTCTATCGTTGTAAATCCTACACGTGTTTTAACGGAAACAGGGAAGGAGTCTTGTGAAGCCTGCTTAACTGACTCGATAATCTGCCCTGCCAATTCTCGATTCTCAATCAATGCACTACAGCAACCATTTTTGACTACTGCCTTGTCAGGGCACCCCATATTGATATCAACGCCGTCATACCCCATAGCAATAATATCCTTTGTGGTTTTGTAATAATTTTTAGGGTTTTTTCCCCAAATTTGAGCAATGATTGGATGTTCTTTATCTGCAAACCTTAACTTTGGTAATAGTTTACCTCTGCCAGGACTCTGAAGACCATCAACATTGACAAATTCTGTGAAAAATAAATCTGGAGGAGCTAAATCTGCCACAATCTGCCTAAAAACAGTATCTGTAACATCATCCATGGGGGCAAGAACAAAGAATGGTTTTGGTAAGTTGGCAATTTTACTGTTCATCATCCAAAAATTGCTGGTACTTTGTCAACTCACGCTCTATTAATCCTATCGAACTTTGCACCACTAACCGCCTTTTGCGCGCATAACGTCGTGCCACCGGAACGTAACCACGCCAATAACTATATCGGTCTTTGTGTTGCCCAAAAAGTTGATACTTTAGTGCTTTCTGGGCATCGGAAAATTGTTCTTCAGTCCATCCACCCGTTGTAGCTACAACATCAAGTGCATCAAAAATTGCTTCTTCCGCAGTAAGTATCAACGGTGACATTACCCCAATAGAATAGTGAGCATAATAACCGGTGCCACGAGCACTATATATCTCAGACTCTATCATCTTAAGTGCTGTTTCCTTTGTTTTTAGTTGGTCAAATAACCCACTAGCCCTCTTAAGCTGGCTTGTCAATGCATGCCCAGACGCTCTTTTTGATGCCAAATCAACAGCTTCTTTATCCATATCATTTTGGCGAGCTTTCTTTACTCCAACTGAAGCAGTACTGGCGATATGAATCGGACTCTTTGTTAATACCTTGTACTCCGCAGCCGGGAATATCACAGGGCCTCGAGCTGTATCGATATCACGATCTGTCTTGCCTTCTGGGACATACAATCCCGCTTCAAGAGTTAAGGGTTTTAGATACTCGATAAAGTCTGGGTTTACCCCTGCTTCACTTAAATTTCTTGCTTCAGCAAAATACTTTATAAGTCCACTGGTAGAAATTCGCCTTTCAAGGTCAAGTCCTTCTACTTCTGGTGGTTGTGGTGTTGGTTCGAACTCAAACGAACCTTGTCCTGGAATTTGGGTCATAAGCTAATCAATTTATCTTCGTCTTTATTTCCAATTAGTTGGACGCCCATCTTTGCCAGGCAGTTCTCTGACATCACTAGGCTTAGGTGTAACCGAATACCCCCTATCATCCTCAGCTTCTTGGTTCAATCGCCGGGCTTCTTTTCTGGATATTGGAGCACGTGGATCGACTTCATCTGTATCAAAATGTAAATGAGTATCTCTCAGGTCACTTTCATTGATATAGGGTGCTCTTGGGTCTAGTTCTGGCTCTCCCTGTGGGACAACAACGTCACCGTCTTCGTTTTCCACCCAACCAGGGCCACCATTATACTCTTCGCTCATAACAAATATTATACCATGCTTTCAAATATTTTGCACAATATACAAATAACACCCTTAGTAAAAAGGGTGTTATTTGTAACACTTAAGTTTGCTTCTTAGCCTTTTTTAACAGTCAAGAAACCATTTCGTGGGTTTTCATTAACTGTGTATCCGTCTGGCAAATCTGTGCCTTCTGGTCGTTCGTCTTTGCTAAAGTAGTAAATTCGTTGTTGTTTGCCACCACGCAATGTAACTTCTTTAGTGTTTAGGTAGTATGTTACACCTTTGCTGTTCGTGTGCTTGTAAGCCATTTATTCTTCTCCCTCTTTAGGTTTACATTAGTACCCCTAACATACTCTGTTACCTTTGGTGTTGTCAACTATTTTTTCATCTAAAACTGTACATACTACAGCGACTAAAGGCCATAATCAGGAATAAACAGAGGTGGCTATAATTTTTCCCTAAAAAATGAAGTCGTACTATGTATAATTTATACAACGTTTACGCTTATCTAAATATCTTTAACCATGGCCTTAAACCAGCGTTCTGTTAAGAAGCGAATCAAAAATAATGCCAAAAATATTCCCGACAGTAGTAAGCTCCAGCCAGCTAAATCTGGTGACCATGCAGGGCTCACAAAATCAAACTTAAACAGTGCGTCAGGAATTTTAGATACTTCATTGTTTGCACTATGATCAGCTATGTATTGCTGAACGCACGGCACTCTACCTTCTCGCAATGACCCCTGGCCAAAACGTTGTTCGCAGTATGCTTGAGCGTCAGAATAGACTTGATTACTGTCGGCAGACTTTTTCTTCTCTGCTTCTACTAACCGCTCGTATCGATATTTTAGCTGTATAGGCTGTTGAGTGGCTCCATTTGAAAGTCCAGCATTCATATGGGAATAAATATGCTTACGAAGTATGCGAAGAGCAGACTCGACATCACCATTTTGCTTATCTTTCTCGACAACTGCTTCTCTTAACTCAATTGACTTTAGGTTATTTTGTCTAACAGCTGTTGCACCAATTATTAAAAATATCACAAACAGACCAAAAAAATACCATGTATTAACTAGCTCAATACGTCTCCAGATTTGCTTAAGATGACGTTTATTCATATCTCTTATGTTAAACCTTTTTGGTCTAACCTGGTAGACTAAATGTATGCATATTTTCTTTTCTGCTATTGGTGGAACAGCAATTGGCCCACTAGCCTTAATCGCAAAACAGGCTGGCTATCAGGTTTCTGGGTCAGATAAACAAGATTCTGATTATATTAAATACCTAAGAAGTCATGGCATTGATAATATTAATATCGGACAAAGTAAAGACCAAATAGACCAAGTTAACTCAAAAAATCCAATTGATTGGTATGTTTATTCGTCGGCAGTAGCTATCGAAAATCCAAATTCACCAGAATTTCAATTCGTAAAAGAAAAACATATTAAGTCTACTAAGCGTGATCAATTATTGAATCATATTATTAAAGAAAAAAACCTCAAACTAATTGCTATTGCTGGTACTCACGGGAAAACCACCACCACAGCTATGACTATTTGGGTACTAAAACAACTAAAAATCCCAGTCAGCTACTCTGTTGGCGCTAAAATAGGCTTTGGTGAAATGGGTGAATTTAACCCCGATGCTAAATATTTTGTGTATGAAGCAGACGAATTTGATCGTAATTTTTTGAACTTTAAGCCTCATATTAGTATTATCAGCGGGATTGACTACGACCATCCTGATATCTATCCTACGCGTGATGAATATTATCAAGCATTCAGGCAATTTATAAACCAATCTTCTACCACTTATATTTGGAAAGAAGATGCAACAAAACTAAATATTAATCCTTCAGATAAATTATTTGTCCTCAACAAAGAAAATTGCGCAAGTATAGCTCAAAGGTTACCTGGAAAGGTTAATCGAGAAGATGCTCAAATTGTAGCCAACGCATTGTCTCGCATCGAAGATTCACATGACATAAAACAGTTGTCTGATGTGCTCAATGAGTTTCCTGGTGTATCACGCCGTTTTGAAAAAATATCACAAAATATTTATAGCGATTACGCCCACACCCCAGAAAAAATACGAGGTGCAATCCAAATAGCTCAAGAATTGGCAGGTAATAACTTTGTGGTAGTTTACGAAGGGTTACACAACACCAGACAGCACTTTATCAAACAAGAACTAAAGCATCTTTTTGATGATGCTAAAATTACCTACATTGTCCCTAGTTACCTAGCACGAGAAGATGAGTCACTTGAGCTTCTTACTCCACAAAAACTCGCAAAACATCTAGCAAATCCAGATAATGCAGTACCCTCAGAATTAAATGATGATCTCAAAACTATGATTTCTCAACATGCAAAAAATGGTGATTTGGTACTTTGTCTCAGTGCTGGAGGCGGTGGATCGCTTGACGAATGGCTACGCCGAGAATTTTAAGTTTGAGTGGTCTTATCGATTATCACCTGACCCTTTAGTCACTCCACGTTTTTTGCGATCAGCTAGTTTAGCAACGTTCAATTCCATAACTTCGTTAAGTGACAGCCCTAAGCTGTGAGCCAATAAAGCTACATACCACACAACATCACCAAGCTCCTTTTTTATTTCTAGCCTATCATCATCTGTAATCTCGCCATCATTATAAGCAACTATTTTCTTCCATTTCTCAATAACCTCACCCGCCTCGCCAGCAATACCCATTGCCCATATAGTTTTATCCATCAATGGATCTTTATTGAATATTGCTGTTGTTAGTGCTCGCTTTTGATATTCATCAAATGTCATGATCTATAACCTCTCCTGTTTGTTCATTTATCCTAGTCTTGCCTTGGCGCAATATCTCTATGACGTCATCAACTACCCGAATCACCGTTGATGGTTGGCCATTATTTGGCCCACCATCGACATAAAAATCAACTTTATTACCAAAATATTGTTTCGCCTCGTCAATATTAGTAGCTGGAGGTTTTCCAGGCGCGTTGGCGCTTGTTGTTAATAAAGGCCCTGTTACACTTAATAGTTTTGTAAGGTTAGGGTCGTTAGGTATTCTTACAGCCAATGAAAACTTACCTTGGTGCAAATACGGCAAATTTGGGCCGGTAGGAATGACCACACTCACCGACCCCGGCCAATACTTATTAACCGCCTGTAGATATCTTCTTTTTAGACCCAATTCAACCAGCTGATCAATATTTTGAGCTATTACAGTACCCGGCTTATTTTCTCTGTCCTTTAGTTTATATAGCCTGCTAACCGCATCAGCATTATTAGCTTTGGCTACAAGCCCATACAACGTGTCTGTTGGTAGCACTCCCACACCTCCATTCAGGATCGTTTTATAAGCTTCTTCAATTGATATAAAATCTTTTGACACTTTAGTGTATTATACATATAAGACAATGTGGGAAACAGCAATTAATAATTTAGGAACAAGAATTAATGAAGTCTGGCATTTGTTAATTGACTGGGCTTCGGCACACTTAATACAAATATTGATTATTGTTATTGGTTCTGAAATATTATTGCGCGTTTTAAACAAAGCGGTAAGCAAGGTTCTTCATAAACTAACATACCGCCCAGACCTATTCCCAACAGATGGGGACCGTAAAAAAAGACTCAAAACTCTGGACAGCCTAATCAACGCCAGCCTAAGGTTGGGTATCTTTATTATTGCTACAGTTATGATTATTAGTGAGCTAGGCATAAATACTGCTCCACTTATTGCAAGCGCAGGAGTAATTGGTGTTGCCTTGGGTTTTGGTGCCCAAAATTTGATTCGAGATTTTATGAGTGGATTCTTCATCATCACAGAAAATCAATATCGAGTCGGCGATACAATCGAAATTACTACAAATATTGGTGCCGCAAAAGTGTCTGGCACTGTCGAATCTATAACTATTAGAACCACAACATTGAGAGATATAGACGGCAGGATTCATCATATACCAAACGGAAGCATCATGATTGCTTCTAACATGACTATGCATTATGCAGGATTCAACGAAGAAATAGTTGTCGATAAAAAGACAGACATAGACAAACTTGAACACATCATCAATCACGTAGGCGAAGAATTAATTCATGACACAAAAATTGGAGCAAAGATTATTCAACCACCATATTTTGATCGTGTTGATGCTATTGATTCAAACGGAGTTCGAGTTAAAATATTTGGTAAAACTGCCCCGGGTGAACAATGGAGAATCCGAGGAATCTTCTATAAAAAACTACTCCCTGCTCTGGAAAAAAATCATATTAAACTTGCATCCTCAGAAAATATACCCAAGTGACCTCTTTTAATGCTTTAAGAAGTTTTCAGCGATAATTTGTCCGTCTTCAAACCTTGGGCGAAACAACTCGTCTCGTTTAAGGACTTTGATCAATGCTGAACCAATAACAAAACTTGGATGCAGTACGTAATCTACCTTATGTGGCAAAGGCTGATCGAGACGATCGACTCTAACCCCCAAGGTTTGATACCCTTTTCTTCCAAATACATATTTTGCCACCCCTACGTCAGCAACCGGTCTATCACCAATTATTACCACTTTATCTACAGATCTGGCGATATTGTCTGCTACTTTTTTAAACATATCGCCTTTGTACCAGCGAGCTTTTTGGGTATGTATTGATATGTCTGCAGTCAGCGTAGCGTGTCGTTCTTCCATTAATTTTGCGTCTGGACAAGCTGATACTAAAACTAAACTTCCTACTGATTCTAAAGCTGGCAGAACGTCAGGATATGCATTACTAGTACCGTGCTCAAACAATGTTCCATCACAGTCACTTATAACTGTTGATCCTTCTAAAGACGGCAATTCTTCGAGTGTTTCTATTTTTATATCGTAAAATGACACAATGCTAATACTAGCACCTAATTATAAAGTTTTGAATAATCTTAGTGAATATTACAATCCTAAATTACTATCACTGACGTCGTTAGACGGAAAATCCTGAGTGTCGTTTTGTGAATTCAATTGTTGATCAATTTCTTCAACTGTTTGATCAACACCATCTGGTGTTGCCTGAACCGTAGATGAATCAGTTGTTGTCTCAGTTGGTTGAGTTTCAGCTACAGGTTGTGGCTGTGGCTGAGAAGCAGGTTTCCTGTAAACAGCCATGTAGTAATAAGCTCCGGCTCCTGATAAACCAACAAATAATAGAACGAACAAACTAATTATCAATCCTTTTTTTGATTTCTTAGGCTTATTCATTGCAATATCTTGTTGACTAATTTGTGGAGATTGATCGAACGCGGTACTTGTGTCCATGCGTGGACGAGTATACTCCATAGTTGCAGGTCTAGTTTGTTGACTACTGGGTGTAAATACTGACGTGGGCCTGGCTTGTGGTGAGGGAGGCGTTTGTGTAGGTCGCTGAATATCCATTACTGGCGTGACATTATTCTGTTCTTTATTGGGTTGCATTTGTTGCCCCTCCTGATGTAGGTGTTTGACTATTCTCGGCTGCACTGCTCGCCTTTTGTTGGGTCTGTAAATCATCTTTAGTTTGCTTGAGGGTTGTTTTAATTACATTGTTTATATATGCTCTTATGTCGCTAACTTCTTGTATTAATTTAGTGTAGCTTATCCTGGCACTCTCTAAAGATGCCTTCATTGCAAGAGGGTCATTTGCACAATCAGCATTCGATGCATCTTCTGTAGCTTGTTTGAAAGCTTGGAGGTCTGTGGCAAATGTATCGGTTTTGGTTTTTAGTTCTTTGCTTTGAGCTTCTAAATCTGTAGTAGTAATATTCTTTGCTTTTAGTGCAGTTGTTAAGTTTTCTAGTTTTTTATTGATCTTATCATAAGAAGCAACACGTCGCTCCTGAACCTTTCCGGCTTTTTCACTAATAGCCTTGAGCTTAGATTGCGCAACGTCACAACGAAGTTTTAGTTTGGTTAAGTCTGATTTTGTAGGTTGTGTTTGCAACTTTGCTTTGTACTGCTCAACCCTTTGTTGAAGAGTATCTTGTTGAGCCACAACTTGAGCGTCGATAGTTAAAGTCTGTGCCAAAAACATCGGCAGAACAACCACTACTGGCAAAACAACGAGTATAATTAGTGCTTTGAAGTATCTATTCATTAAATATTAGCTACCGTAAGCACTATTGTATCACAAACATACTAATTAAATCCAAGTGAATATTTAACGGTAATAATACCATCGATCAATACCACTGGTTTTGGTAACGTCTCTGATTTTCTTTGCCTCTCCACCATCTAAACTAATAGCATAGTCAGCTGATTCCTGATCAGTACTAATGCGATATATGGCAACTTTATCGCTCAGCCAAAGAATTGGATACGTTAAACCACTTTGTGTTTTTATAACTTTATCTTCTTTTGAATTTGTGTCGTATGTTAGCAACGTACCCTTCCCATCGCGCTGATCTATCCAAAGACTTTTCTTTTTCTCTGGCCCATCAATATATACTCTTGTGATTTGGCTTACGGGTGGTCCGTTAGAGGCAAGAACCTTACCACTAGTTAAATCATACTCGTACCAGTCTTTATCTACAGAAAACATTAGAGTGTCGTAGTCGGTTCTAATAATATTCCAGACCTCATTATCAAATAACACCCTCTGGTCTTCACCTTTGCTATTAACCTTGAAAAATCCCTTTTTGGATCCTTCGAATGCGGATGAAGGGGCATAGTATATGTCGTCACCTATCATCAATAAATCGTTAAAATAATTGCTCTGAGCAATCTCCTTGCTTTGACCGGTGTCGGAATTATAAGTTATCAGTCTGTGCCGACCAGGAGTGGAGGCACTAGCTCCATCGGCAATTTTGACATAAACAAGTTGATCACCAGACCAACCTATCACTTGTATTTTTTCAGATTTAGTAATTGGCTCAGTGGAGACTGTATCACCCGTAGCATCAATCAGCGTCAAGGTGCTAAGCAAAAAACCATCTTTATTTCTAGTATTTTCACGAGTACTAACTAGTGCTGTCATATCTTTATCGGCATTTGGCACTAAACTAATGTCATCTGTTTCATAACCTGTACCACTAAGCAATAATTCTTCATTCTTACCATCTAAATCTACTTTATACACATCATACTTACCCGACCGTTTGCTGACAAAGATATGCTTCCTGGCTGGAACCATTAAAATTTCTTGGGCTTCTTTAGATTCGGTTTGTTGATTGATTTCTTCACTTCTTCGACCATCGGCATTGATTGTGATTTTTATCGTATCCTCTCCTGGTTGATCAATGGTTAATACCGCTTTGCCATTTTCATCCGAGAAAGCACTATATTCACCACTAACAGCTTCTGCCTTTTCTATTGGTTTACCTGATAGATAGTCCTTAATGTCGAAAGTATATTGAAGGCCAACTGGTTTTACATTTTGCTCGCCTAAAGGATTACTCCCCCAACCGATAGTAATATCAGAAGTACTTTCTGCAAAAGCTCGCTTGTGAATTATTAGTTTTGTATTTCCTAGTTTTAAGTTATCGAGCTTGGCCACTCCTTCTTGTCCAGTCTTAGATTCCACACTACCAATCTTCACACTAACGTTTTTTAAAGGTTGCCCCGTACTACTGTCCAGCACCTTTATGGATGCCGAACTACGTACTCCAACATTATTGAGTACAAAGTATCTTGATTGTGGCAAAATTGCCACCACCATAACAATCACAGCAGAACCAATAATTATACCCCAGCGTTTTTTGGGGTTTCTCCATAAATCTTTTATTAACCTCGTAATTTTATTGCCAGAGTTAGGAGTATTATCCTCGATATTATCTTTAGATTCTATTGGTTCACTTGACAAACTGTCTTGGTCATCTAGTAACTCGTTATTTTCTTGAAGCTCAATGTCTTCAATGTCATCTTCTAGATTTATCTTATCTTCGTCATTTTGATCTTGCATATATTCCTCTAGCGCTTATTATACCAAATCTGCTAGACGACAAACCTAGTAGTTAGGCAGTATATGTTTTTGCGTCACGGCCATTCTTAACAAAGCATTGGTCATCGTCTAGGGGCTGTATTGTGTGGCTGGGATTTTGAAGCTTTATGTATTCAGCCATACCGTTATATGCAGGATCAGGGCTGTCATTGTGTGGAACAATTATTGTATCTATTAATCCTAAGCCCTTATTTTGATGTTTTTTAAATGCCTCATCGACGCACTCAAAACCACGCATACTTGGACCAGCTACCACGGCTCCTGCGCTTTCGCCAATATATACTTGCCCAACATCTAACAGGTCTTCGACTACATGATCGAAGCCACTTTTTCGCATGGCCGATAGTAAATCAAAACTGTTACCACCAGCAACATACAGATAATCAAAACTAGCTAGATGGTTCCCTAGTTTTCGAGGATTATGATATTCCAATAAATCTAATAAGACTGTATTTTTTAAGCCTGTCTTTGCCAAATCTAACTGAAGAGCTTCAAGCTTTTGTTCACGTTCTTTTGGTTCTTTCCTGTCTTTTGCGTTAGTAATTATTGCACCTTTTAGTTTTTTGGGTTTTTTATCAAACAGCTCGAATAACGGTTTTTCTACTGGAACCCTGTAAGATGACAAATATAGCTTCATTACGGCGCCAACCGATTTATATCCCTTGGGAACAAACTTGCTTCTTTAACGTTATTGAATCCAATAATCTTTTGCGTCAAGCGCTCCAACCCCATACCAAATCCACCATGCGGTGGCATTCCATTTTTCATCGCAGTCAATAAAGGCTTGAATCCTGGATCGTTTGGGTCACCTCCAGCTAGGGTCTTGAGTTGTTCAACGACAACCTCGTAACGATTTTCGCGCATACTGGCTGTTACAATTTCAATCCCTCTAAATAATAGGTCAACACGATCGGCAACTTTTGAATCTTGCTCATTGGCCTTATGATAAAACTTCATGTCGTTTGCTGGCCATTCAGTCACAAAGACCGCTTCACTTCCTAAGTTTTTCTTGGCGTACTCACATATCCATCGCTCTTCATCAGGACGTAAATCTTTTTCGCCAACAGTGTTTTCCCCGGTGGCTTTAGAATATTTTTCGTGAATTTCAGCCATCGTCAACGACGGAAAGCTCTTTGTTAGCGTGGGCTTATTAGCATTCCATCTTTTAAGTTCTGTTTCAAAAATTTGCCAAACATCTTCAACGACACAATTAATTAACCCACTTAAAAATTCTTGTAAATCATTTAGATTGATAAATCCCATCTCTCCGTCAACGGATATGTATTCGGTCATATGTCGTGTAGTTGCGCTAGGTTCTGCTCGATAAACGGGAGCAATTTCATAAACTCTCTCAAACACCCCAACCAGCATTTGCTTATAAAACTGCGGACTCTGTGCAAGTGTGGCAGTTTTTCCAAAATAATCTAACTTAAAAACCTCCGCACCACCTTCTGTGGGTTCGGCTAATAGTTTTGGTGTTCTTATTTCTGTAAAATCATTTTTTTCAAAATATGAGCGAATACTTTTGGCTATCTGTGATTGAATTTTAAAAACTGCTTGTTCCTGTAAATTTCGTAATCCAACCTCACGATTATCAAATAACGTATCGAGATGTTCTGATTTATGACTAAGTGGCTTGTCGATTTCTATTGGCGGTTCTGATGTAACAGGAACCATAACTTTCACCTTGGGATTATGTAGTTCAGCACCTCCAGGGGCTCGCTCTTCCTTAACAACCTTGCCGGTTACCTCCAAAACTGTACCTATTTGCAGACCCCGTAGCTTTTCGACTTCTTGTTTGTCTTCTACTACCACCTGAACCAAACCGGCGCGATCACGAATGTTTATAAAATTAATTCCGCCCATGGCGCGCTTTTTATGGAGCCAACCAAAAATCGTTGCCTCTTTATTTATCTTTTCAGCTATTTTTTTGCTTAACGTCCTCACAGTTCCTCCTGTTTTTTAGGTTCTTGCATAATGCTACTTAGGGACTACGATAATCGCTCCGCACAAGCGACCATCACCCCATAAATTTCTATTATTTTGTAATGCCAAATTCATTAGAATATTTATTATACCACCTCTGTAGATTATTATCTACTGCCGGTTACTATGTGAATGAGTTATTTGCTTTTGCTAGATTTATTGTCTTTCGTGTCAACAACTTCATTGTTAGCTTTGTGGTCTTGACTAGCTAAGCGTGTAGCGACCGCCCGCGGACTCTCATAATCATCAAACTCATCAAGAATTGGCTTACCAATAATCTGCTCTATGACGTCTTCCATAGTTACCAATCCAACTACTTCTTCAAAATTATTAACCACTAAAAACATGTGATAATGAGTCTTGATGAAAGCCTGCAAAACATCACTAACGCTACTCTCGTCATGAACATAATAGAGCTTGTTGACCATCAAACTTCGTACCGATCCGCCTGCCTTTGCCTTAATTACATCTCTTAAGTACAAAATTCCTACAAAATTGTCTTTCTTCCCTTCGTATACCGGAAATCTAGAATACCCACTTTTGTGCAGTTCTTCCATTAGAACAGGGCCAACTTGTTCTTCAATATTCACAAATTTAATAACTCTTTTTGGTGTCATTATTTCTGTTATGGTTTTCTGGCTAAATCTTAGTGCGTTCTGAGCAATCATTAAGTCTTCTTTTGGGATACGATTATCAAGTTGGCCCTTTTGTTGACTCAGTAAATCGAGCAAATCCTGTCTCTCATATAATCCAGTATGTAAAGAAATGGGAGTAAACTTCATTATTTGTCGCTCAATTCTTGAAAGCAAAGGATACAAAAAATCAATAATTATCTGTAATGGTTTTGCGCTATATCGAGCTATCAGTCTACCCGTATAAGATCCATGACTCTTGGGCAACCATGCAAATCCTAGCCATATCATTAAGGAAATGAGTACGGCGGATATCCAGAAATTAATATGACTCGATAGTAGCGCAAACAATAAGCCTCCACTCACTCCAATTACAAACCATAGAAAAATATCCAAACTGTATCCAAAACCCGTAACTCTATACAAGGAACTAGCAAGTTTATCACCAGATCGTGCCTCTCTCTTTAACTCCTTAGCAGAAATATGCCGATAAGTCTTTAATAGTATAATCGCATACAACAAAACCATAACCAGCAAAATGCTAAGAATAAATATCCACATACTTAATATCTTACTGTGGTTATGGATATTTTTCAAAATCTACAAATTAGGGTATTATTAAACTACTAAAAGTAATGGGAGATTTGTCGCGAGTATGAATAAACGTTTTTTGGTGGTAATGGCAGTTTTAATCTTGATATTTGTTGGTTTTGTTGTTGTTAAAGGGCAGAAGGATAAGCAAAACAATCAAGGTACTTCTAGCGTTCAGCCCACGGAGCACAAATCAGGTGCCGGCAAAAAAAAGGTAACGTTACTTGAATATGGTGATTTTCAGTGCCCAGTTTGTGGTGAGTATTTCCCAATATTAGAACAAGTACGAAAAAAGTATGGCGATGATATCACTTTCCAGTTTAGGCATTTTCCAATAACTCAAATACACCAAAATGCTATGAGTGCACACCGTGCAGCTGAAGCTTCGGCCAAGCAGAACAAGTTTTGGGAAATGTATGAACTCTTATATCAGCGCCAACAAGCTTGGAGCTCTAGTCAGAATGCATCACAAATAATGGAAGATTATGCCAGCGAGCTTGGTATGAATGTTGAACAATTTAAAAATGATTATAAAAGCACTGAGATTAATGCGCTAATAAACGCCGATTACGCGGCAGGCCAGAAAATTGGCGTAGAAGGTACCCCTACCTTTTTTATCAATAATGAAAAGGTCACTAGTAGCCCTAGAAGTGTGGATGATTTTTCTAAGCTGATTGACGAAGCTATCAAAAAAGCTGAAAATTAATAGCTACTATCATCAATAGAAGTGTATTACCAACGTTTCAAGTCAATAATTGTTCCATACCCATCAATCTTGGCATCATTTATCGAGTAAGATCTTCTAGCAACTTGGTTGGCTGTATTTCCTTCTATGGTGTTTACGATTACCGGTGAACTTTTAGAAGCTGGAGTAGTATTTTCGACAATTCCAGTGTGGCTTACTCCTGCTCTTGCAAAGATTATGACATCGCCTGGAGCGGGAACATAGCCACTCTCTTTAGTTTTGTATGTCCCAGTAAAAATGAAAATATCCCTTAAATTAGGTGCGCTCGGATCTCGATTATATACCCGTGGTATCCTCCAAGCGCTTCTTTTATAAGCAACACTTCCACCAGGAAGTGGATATCCCGCAGTAGCATAAACCCAACTAACAAAGTCCGCGCACCAATTTTCATTATTATTTTCTGAATATGCAAGAACTTGAGGGTCCCATTCACGATGACCAATTTGTTGAGTAGCGACATTCACCACTCTAAGTCTTTGCCATCCATCAAAAGGCGCAGCCATACTCAACTTAAGTGCTACGAACCCTCCTATAGCGACTATTAGTACGGCTAGACATATAAAAATTTTCTTGTACTTTTTAAAAACATTTGCTCCGTTGGTTACTTTTGTTTTCGATTTTTTCATTTTTTCCTTATTTTTTGCTTATTAGTTATGAGTTTATAGTATCACAATTGTAATCTTTTTCTATTTAAGAATTATTGTTGCCAAGCCGAGAAAAGCCAAAAAACCAAGAACATCTGTTGCAGTAGTAATAAATATTGTTGCGGATGTTGCAGGATCCTTTCGTAGCTTTGCCATAATCAAAGGCACTAGTGTGCCAAAAGTTGCGGCAACTATCATATTGATGACCATAGCTAGCGCTAAAATGATTGCAATCTTCACGTCATGATCCTTAACCAGTACAACGAAAGCAACTAAAAATCCGTTGATTAAACCATTTATAAACCCAGCGCCAACTTCGTTCTTAAGTGTTTTAAAAGCTGTCCTCAAGGATATTTGCTTAAGCGCAATACCTCTAACTAAAACTGCTAAAGTTTGGGTGGCGGCGTTTCCTCCCATGCCAGCAACTATTGGCATATAAACTGCCAAAAGTACATATTCTGAGATTGTTGATTCAAACTGACTAACAACAAACGACGCCAAAAAAGCTGTTGCTAGGTTTATTATTAACCATTTATATCGAAACTTCACTTTACGCGCTGAACTATCAGACACACCTTCCTCGGAACTAACACCGGCGAAGTCGTACAAGGTAGCGGCTTCTTTTTCTTCAATCAACTGCAAAACATCATCTGAGTAGATTATCCCCATGACATCTTCTGAGTCATTTAATACAGCTATTTTATTGTGTGGATGAGCCCTAAATTTATCAACTACTTTTTGATGATCTGCAGCGTATGAAATTGTAGGTATTCTTTTTACATACTTACCTATCAATTCATTACGACCAGCCAAACCTAGCTCATGAGCGGGCAAAAAACCAGACAATTTCCCCTCTTTTCTTACTAAAATAATCGGAGATCGACCGGTTTTTGTTTCATGGGTCTTAAATTTTTGGGCAACAGTCTTGATGTTGTCTGTTGTTTCAACTGAAATATAATCGAGTGTCATCAAGCCAGCCGCGGTATTTGCGTCAAACTCTAATAATGTCGAAAGGGATTCTTTGATCTCTTCGCTAACCTGAGCTAAAACACTTTCTCGTTTAGCTTTAGTTAACAACTGAAGCATGTCCGTAGCTTGATCTGGGTCAACAACCGATAGTATCTTAACAAGATCTGGTTCTGGCATTTTAATCAGCAAATCTTTACGTACTGATTTTGGGGCTTTTCGTAATATTTCCGCCTGTTTTTCGGTAGTTTGTTCTAGAAAAATGTTCAGTCTTTTATCATAACGAAAGATAATATCCGGCAATATGGAGTTCACGGAATCGTTGATATCTTCTATTGTAGGAATTTTCACTTTACTTCTTCTTTATGATATTTAGTTTATTAATTACTAGATTTATTGTACAATAAGCATGAGAAAAATGAAAAATAGATATGCAAGGTAATATTTTTGTTGAAGTATCAGTACTCCTGGGTCTTTGTGCCGGGATATCAATGATTATTCGTTACTTGCGTCAACCGCTAATTATTGGTTATATCATTACCGGATTGATAGTTGGACCCTCTCTATTAGGGTTAGTCAAAAGTCCTGAATCTATTGAAACCCTAGGAAGTTTTGGGGTTACATTGCTACTTTTTATTGTTGGGCTAGGTCTCAATCCGAAGGTCATTAAAGAAGTTGGGAAGGTGTCATTAATTACCGGCTTCTGCCAGGTCTTCTTTACTTCATTAATGGGATTTTGGATTGCCGGGTTATTGGGTTTTGATAAGACTTCGTCAGTATATATAGGTGCAAGCCTGGCCTTTAGTAGTACAATTATTATCCTGAAACTTTTAACAGACAAAAAAGAACAAACTAAACTATTCGGAAAGATTGCAATTGGATTTTTGCTTGTTCAAGATGTTGTTGCAACTATAGCCCTAGTTATTGCTTCTGCATCAAGTCAAGGAGATATTACATTTCAGACGATTTTACCCTTGATAGTAAAAGGATTTGCACTATTTGCTCTTGTATTTTTGGTTTCGAACTTTATTTTAAAACATCTGACACATTTTTTATCTAGGTCACGTGAACTTCTCTTTTTATTCACTCTTGCATGGGGTTTCGGTATTGCTTCGATGTTCTATAAATTTGGATTTTCGGTTGAAGTAGGCGCTTTACTAGCTGGAGTATCACTAGCTACAATGCCTTATGCGCAAGATGTTGGATCTCGCTTGCGTCCTCTTCGGGATTTCTTTTTAATTGTATTCTTCATTGCTCTAGGTACCAGACTAAACCTTAATGATGTCAAAGCGGTACTAGGACAAGCTATAATTCTATCGTTAATAGTCATGATTTGTAATCCGTTAATTGTCATGACTGTCATGGGTATTCTGGGATACACTAAAAAAACAAGCTTTAAAGCTGGAATTGCCCTTACTCAAGTTAGTGAGTTTTCGCTCATATTAGTATTATTAGGAGAAAGCAACAAGCAGATTAGCCAGGAGGTTGTTTCACTTATTATGGTAACAGCCATACTAACTATGGCTATTTCTTCTTATATGATCATTTATTCAGATAAATTATACTCGCTTCTTGAACCACGTTTGCGACTTTTCGAAAGAAAGAAAACTAGACCTACCAAAGATCACAAGACCTCAGTTGATGCCGTTATTTTTGGTTTCAAAAAAGGTGGACATGAATATATTAATGTTTTTCGACAACTAAATAAAAAATTCCTGCTTGTCGATCATGATCCTGATGTAATAGATGATGCTGAAAAGCATGGCATTCCATACATCTATGGCGATGCTACTGATTTACAGCTACTAGAAGAAATCAACTTAGAGGATGTTAAGTTTGTGGTAGCTGTTATAACCGACCACACCACCAATGTCTTTTTACTTCAACATCTTCACCAGCATAATCCAAAATGTATTGTTATTTGCCATGCCGACTCAGTTGCTGAGGCCATAGAACTGTATGGTCTGGGAGCCAGTTTTGTGATTCTTCCACATTACATAGGTAACGAAAAGGTTAGTGGCTTTATTAAGCATAACGGATTCAAAAAATCTGAGTTTAATAAGTATAGGACTAAGCACTTAAATTACTTGCAGAACCATTTTGAAGTAAACGACACCTATTGAGCCTTATATAATTGTTGTGTGTTGATGTAGTCTAAGACTTCTGGAAGTAATAAGTTCGATTCTGAACAATCATAGATCTGCCTACGCACCACTGAAGACGATGCATTGGACGATATTTCAGGAAGTAGTTGATATCTAATTCTCCCGAATTTTTTCTGCAAATCATTAATAAGTAACTTGTCCTGTTTTTGGCTGTGATTGCTTCTGTTAACTATGCATAAACCCATGACTTTAAGCAGTTCGTCAACCTTATTCCAGTTTGCTATATTCTTTAAAACATCCGACCCGGTTATGAGCCAATACTCACTATCTTCATATAACCTGCTTAAAACTGGCAATACTGTGTTAATGGTTATGTTATTTAAATTTATATCTAAAAAATCGATGTTCTGGTGGTTTTTAAGCGCCAGTTCGATCATGCGCATGCGGTGACCATAATCAGAAACTCTAGTTTTATGTAACGGTATTTTCTCTATTAAGACCACGACTTTGTCTAGTTGGCATTTTTGAATTGCTGTTAAACATACTTGTAGATGTCCCTCGTGAAACGGATCAAAGGTACCGCTGAATACACCTAACTTTTTACCTCTCTTCATCAAATTATATCTGTTAACTTTTTTTCTAATTCTGGTTCGTGTTCATTTATATGTAACAAAACAGCACGCAGAGCTAGCCAAACGCCAATCATTTCTAAGGTTTCTTCAAGTACAACCATACCTAAATTGTAGACAAGCAAAGACTTGTCAAATGGGATTGATAAGAACTCAACCACTAAAGCGCCAAGTAAATATACAAACAACGCTATCACTAATCGTTTTGATGTATGCTTTGGTAAATTTTTGTGAAGTTCATATACTCCATAAATAACACCGATTAGTATTAACGGCAGTAATATTAACCATGCATTATCAAGAAAATCTTGACGATCCCCAAATTTTGCCAAGATATGTAAGGCCTGTAGAAGCAACTCATGAAATGATGCCACCTCATCGATTGATATCAATACACCAACCAAGGCAACTACGTACCAAGTTGTTTTCTTTCTTTTGTTAACTTTATGTTTACCGACAACCCAAGCAAAACAACCTGCAATCAGTGCCAGCATAGAATTTACCCAAGTAGGAAAGCTGAGCTCCTCATCCAAGCCAAAGCGATTAACTACATCGTTTAATACACGGTTGTCAGTATGCAAAGACCAGAGCACAATTTGCCAAAAAACATGAAGCAGGATTGTTGCCAAGATTAACCACAGCAGAAAACTTAACAATCCTTTACATTCTTTCGGCAACTTATTGCTTTGTAATAGATATTTCATACTTTGTTATATTTTACTCTGTAATTTAGAATCACACGAGCGACAAATTCCACATGGGCCACACATCTTCTTTAGTTCGCCTTCCTTGGGAGGTGCCTGACAGACTACACAATGCATCTTTTTATTGAATTGGTAGGTTTGATTTGTTTCAGTTTTACTACCATAGCCGGCTTCTCCTAGTTGAGATGCAGTATCGTCGCTCATACTGATAGTTAATCCACAACCGTTAAAGTCTTCTCCTGACATAATTGACTGTTGTACTGAAAGAGCAATTTCATAATTTAGGTTATACTCGCTAGCTTTGTTGAATTCTATATTTGGTGTGATGATTGATTCGCCAACCAAACCCATAGCTTCATATCTACTTTTTATAGTTGCAACCACCCCATAAAGTACAGGTTGATTATCGCCAAAATAGTCAGCTCTTTCAGAATAATACTTAATCAAATCTTGTTGCTGTAATACAAAATCATAGGTATTAATAAATTTAGATTTTTGTCGACCTGCTTGCCATTCTCCGCCATAACGTAAATATAGAGAGTGATCATAAACTTCAACTAAGCCGTCTAGAAGATTTTTTTGAGCATCAGGATCAAGCATAAGGTGGATGCGCTGACCCAACAACTCTCCAGGTGATGCTTGATGACCAAATTGCAAGTATATAGACTCCAAAGCATGTCTTTCACTACGGTCTAGCGACTGAGTCTGCATAGTCAACCCCCCATCTTCGTTTTTGGTTATAACCCGAAGCATGGTTTGTTTTCGCTGACAATTATAGCCCCCAACGTCCGTAGTTTCATTCATTAGCTCATCAGGAAAGTCAGAAACCACGACCATTGTATTAAAATCAGATCCGTTCATCATTTGAATCATCTCTAGATACTCGTCCATTTCATGTTTACGTCTACGTAATTCAAAACTTAAATTAGCAGATAAATTTTTCGCACTTTCTAAAGAGTCTGTAAAAATTGGCCCTAAGGCACCGCCATCCTGGCCATAAAGTTCGTTTCCATAAAACTTAAACTCGAAACTAGTTCTCATATTGCCATCTAGTGCTTCTGCTAGCCATGTCGTAGTATCATCGTAAAGCCTATGATTCCTATCAAGCCGTCGCTCTACAAGTGTCTCGCTTGTAAGTGTTTCCATATTAACCCCCTGCCTATCGAGCTGGAGATATTAAAAGATACTCTTGCTCGAGAGATTTAATAACTGTATCGGGCTTTAACCGTTGCGGCACAGCATAGGAATTTCACCTATTTCCAGCTTTGTTGTTAAGTATTAGTAGTTTAGCACGCTTCGCCTACACTACATGTAGTAGTATTAACTTCATTTATCACACAATGAAGGCAAAAGATATATAGTAAAGCTATGGAAATAGAAAAAGGAGAGCATCACAGGTTTGCGCCTCTTGAACAGTGGCGAGAACAACAACAGACAGTTTCTGATGAACTAAATGCATTGGCTCAAAGACATGCCGATCGATCTAATGGCAAATTGACTGCACTACCGATTGACCACGACATTCACCCTGCACAAAGAATAACCACACAATCCATAGATGGAACACCCACCAACATTGAGAATATGATTGCTATAGCCAAAGCAGTCAATAGCGAGAATCCAGAAAGGTTTTTAAATATCCTAGAGGTATTCAATCAAGAAGAACACGAGCGTGACCTCGTCACATATCTGGGTGAGGATTTATTGTCAAAACAGAATATTATCGTAATGACTAATCATAGTGAGATTCAAGATATTGCTGAGGCACTAGTGGCTTGCCATATTGCCATAAAAACTATCGGTCAAAATCGTAATCGTGATTATCAATTCTCAACAAATATCATCTTAAGTAAAATGATCGCTCATCTGGGATATTCTGGAATCCCAGCGGTTGATATTCTTACTCAAATGTGCGATAAACAATACTTTAGCTTCCCAAAAACTGATTCTATTAGAGGTACGAATATTCCAGAAAAATTAGTTTCCGCCTACAACTGGTCTTTGCGTCAAAGAATTAAGGCTAGACTAAAAGCAGGAGGTAATTTATTTGGGATTGCGCCAAGTGGAACAGTTGATAAGTCAGTAGTTCCTGGTGATCTAGACTCCTCTACTCTTGCTCCAGTAACGAGAGGAACAGTTGAGATTTTAACAAGTGATAATACTAAGGTTTTGCCAATAGCCATCCATAAGCCTGACGATGAATTCATTTTCGAAATTCTGGGAACCCCTAGACATATGAGAAACGAACATGATGTTCATGAAACTATGGAGTCGATTGCTGACGTTCTTTCTAGTCGGTCGGCGTATAAATCATTTACTTATCGAAGGCCGGAGTCTAGTTGATATGAGACTACGATCTAGACCAATAAGCTTACAAGTATCAACAACCCTAAAATAATTCTGTAATAGGCAAAAATCTTGAAATCATGCTTAGCTACGTATTTCAACAACCAACCTATCACCACAAAAGAAGTGATAAATGACGCAACAACTCCAGCCAATAATGCCACACCCCCGCCACTAATAGTTGACAATTCATCATAACCATCCACTATCTTGTAAGCTCCTGCAATAAATAGAATTGGAATACTCAAATAAAACGAAAAGGCAGTTGCCGTAACGCGATCAAACCCACACAGGACCCCTCCCATAATTGTAGCTCCCGAACGCGAGACTCCTGGAACCAAAGCTAAAACCTGGTACAAACCTACACCAAAAGCTTGGCGAGTAGTTATTTTGTCAAACTGGGGTTTTAGCTTCGAAGGCTTAGTCTTGTGGTAATTCTCAATTAACCAAATAATAACCCCTCCGATAATTAATGCCAGAGCTATAACCAACGAGTTTACGCTAAAGTCAAATACCTTCACCATGAGCAATCCACCCACACAGGCAGGAAGAGTTGCAATTATCCAGATCTTCCAAAACTGCTTGGCTTGTTTACTGCCTTTAAATAAATCTTTAGTCTTCCTGGCAAGATCTTCTTTGTAATACCAAACCACCGCACCTAATGCACCCATCTGAACAACAACCGCAAAAATTTCTGCTGTATCTTTATAGCCAATCAAGTCTTGTGCCAATAAGAGATGTCCTGTGCTAGATATTGGTAAAAATTCAGTAAATCCTTCTAAGATTCCTAGTATTATTGCCTGTAATATCGCCATATAAATATACTACCTCAATTACCTTTTGGATGAATTCTTTAAGCTACTTAATCTCGAGATAAAGCTTTGTGATGCGCCATCAAAACCAAGAATCTTTAAAGCACCAACCAATACGTAAAGTTGATTAATTTGATCTTGTGATGGATCTTGTTCTTGTTCGGCAGTCATAAAATAGTACTCTATCTTCTTAACCAACCACTTCTCTTCTTTTTCTGTAACTCGATTTGTTTTTATGGATTCTTCTGCGCCCTTTACTGGCTCCAATGATCTAGCTGAGTGATCACGCTTAATTAAGTGCCCTCTTGCTACTAAACTGTTGATATGTAGTGCAACTGTGGCTACCGAATTGTAGTTCAGGCCAGATTTTATCTCTCTATAACTTGGACTATAGCCATGCTGGGCAATAAATTCGCTAATAAAATCTAGTAATGCTTTTTGTTTTTTTGTTGGTCTAGTTGTTTCTGTTGGTTTATTAATATTGCTTCCCATAGATTTATTTCTTCGTGTTTAATTTTCTTCGCTTAACTACCCTTGGCCTCTTTAATGTTGGCGAAGCTGCACGCCGTGGATGAGGTGTTGTCTTGCGTGCGAATACCCATAGTTTATACCAAACATAGTTCCAAACTGTAAAAAATCCGGCCGATACAAATTGACCAATATATGGAGAAATACCAACTTGACTCAAACCCCAAACTATAAAGGTATCGATTCCAAGATTTATTATAGAAAGCAAGATATATCGCAACGTAACTTTATCAAGATTTTTTCGAGAGTCCTTATCCTCAAAAACCCAGAATCGTTCAAGTAAAAAGTTAACAACCAGGCCAAAGACGTAAGAAATGATCTTTGACGAAACAATATCTAACCCAAAGAACGAATAACATAGAGCAAACATTGCATAACCAGACCAAAACCAAGCTCCCCCAGTGATTGAGTACTGAATTATTTGTTTAATATTTTGCTTGTTTTTCTTAGTTTTTTGTTTCATCAGATTACATATAGTATAGCAGTTTTAAAATGTTTATGGTTCTTATTAACCCCTTAAGCTGTTATTATACAGTTAGGATTATGAAGAACAACGCGTCCTTTGTTTACAGTTTTTGTTTAATAATACTTGATTTTTTCGCCATTCTGTCTGCTTTTGTTATTGCCTATATATTACGAGTCAAGATTGATGAAAGATCTCTGATAGAATTTGTTTCGGCACGTTCATTTTTTGCGACACTAATCGTTCTTACATCTTTCTGGATTGTGATTTTTGCCCTAATTGGCCTATATAGTAGCTCAATTTATGAAAAGCGATTCTCTGAATTTGGACGTCTTGTTATTGGGTCCTTCGTAGGCCTGTTATTCATTCTGAGTATTGCCTATGTTAGCAAAGAAACCATATTTCCGGCGCGTTTAGTGCCCGCCTATGGCTTTATATTATCAGTATCTTTATTAGTAATTTTTCGTAATCTAGCTAGATTTATTCGTAGTAGGTTATTTCGTTACGGCATAGGTGTTAGTAATTTACTGCTTATTGGCGATTCTCCAGTGATCAAAGAGTTGGTTGATCTATTTAATGATAAAAATTCAGGCTATCGAACTATTGGTGTCGTTGGCTACAAAGAAGCCTTACCAACTAAAATTAAGGTTTTTGACAGCTTTTCAAATGCCTGCAAACAGTTAACATCTAAAAATATTCACGCTATTATCCAGGCCGACTTATATAATAGCCCGAACAAAAACAACGAAGTCCTCGAATATGCTCAACAAAACCATATTTCGTACCGATTTATTCCTGGAAACACCGAGCTTTTCGTTGGAAATATTGATGTCGAATTATTTAGATCATCCATACCTGTTGTGGCGGTTAGCCAAACTGCCTTGAGTGGATGGGGTAGAATAGTCAAACGATTATTTGATTTGGCGATCGCCCTACCCTTAGTAGTTTTGTTATCGCCGGTATACTTAGTTATAGCTCTATTGGTGTTCTTATCCGATTTTGGGTCTCCAATTTTTAAACAAAAAAGGATCACCAGATATAATCGCACTTTCACAATCTATAAATTTCGTACCATGAAACATAAATTTAGTGGAATAAGCCCGGAGGAAGCCTTTGCAAAAATCAACAAACCAGATCTAGCTCGACAATATCGGCAAAATGGCGATTATTTACCAGATGATCCCCGTATTTCTAAGCTGGGCCATGTTTTACGAGTTTCCAGCCTTGATGAACTACCCCAGCTTTGGAATGTTATCAAGGGTGATATTAGCTTAGTAGGGCCACGAGCCTTAGTTCCAGAAGAAATAAAGCAGGCTAAGAATAACCATCACATTTTAAGCGTTAAATCTGGCGTTACTGGTTTAGCTCAAGTTTCTGGGCGAAAAGATATTAGTTTTGATGAGCGTCGCAAACTAGACGTGTATTATGTTCAAAACTGGAATTTCTGGTTAGACTTAATAATTCTAGCCAAAACGTTCCGGATTATTATTAACGGTCGAGGAGCAAAGTGAGCAAACTAAAAGTCGCCATAGTTCACGACTGGCTTATTGGTGGAGGAGCCGAAAAAGTAGTTGAAGCAATCCATCAAATATACCCAGATGCGCCAATCTATACCAGCTACGCTACTGATGAATGGCGCCAACGACTTAACAACAAAGTTATAACCGGTTATTTGCAAAATTGGCCCTTTAGCAAGTTAAGAAAGTTTATTCCTTTTCTACGTATTAAGTGGTTCGAGTCGTTAGATTTCTCAGATTATGATTTGGTCATCTCCTCTAGCGGAGCCGAAGCCAAAGGAGTTATTACCAATAAGCAGACAAAGCATGTTGCCTATATACATGCACCGACACACTATTATTGGAGCAGGTACGATGAATATTTGAAGCATCCGGGCTTTGGAGTGTTCGACCCTCTAGCACGTTTGGGGCTAAAGATTTTAGTTTCTCCACTAAGAAAATGGGATTACAAAGCCAGCCAGCGTCCAGATATGATAATCGCCAACTCTACATATACTAAAAAACAAATCAAAAAATACTACAATCGAGAAAGTTTAGTGGTCTTTCCTCCTGTCGATGTTGAAAGATTTAAGCCCATAAAACAACATAAGAGTAGTGGTTTTGTAATTGCGGGTAGACAAACACCATATAAGCGTTTTGATTTAGCCGTAAAGGCCTGTTCACGTCTTAATAAACCATTGTTAGTAATAGGTGACGGTCCAGAAAATCAAAAATTACGCAACCTTGCAGGGCCATCAGTTACCTTTAAAACCAATGTATCTGACAGTCAACTTATCGACGCTTTTCAATCAGCCGAAGGTTTTATTTTCCCAGGAATTGATGACTTTGGAATAGTAGCAGTTGAAGCAATTGCTTCCGGTTGTCCAGTGATCGCCTATCGGTCTGGTGGCGCCCTGGACTATATAAAACCAGGTGAAACAGGTGTTTTCTTTGAGAAGCAAACCGTTGATAGTCTTATGAAAGCTTTAGAGAACTATGACCCAATCAGGAAGGTTCCATTTCCTTCTCAGTTCAGTCAGGATGAATTTAAAACATCGTTAGGTAAACACTTACCGTAGCGCCCTATAACCTGCCGTTGGTGCCGGCATTCCATAACGGTCTCCACCATAAATCATACTGTACGAGGTTTCCGTCTGACTGCATGAAAAGAAGCTTAGAGTTTGCTCTCATTCCCGACCACCAAATTGCGCCACCATATCTGTTATAGATGACCAGATTACCATCATATTGAACCTCAAGCCTTGACCCAGGATTACCAAACGTTCTGGTATTCCATAAGGCATGGCTTCCTGGTCCATAAATAACCAGATTACCATCGGCTTGCATACGTAAGCTATATCTACCATCTCCAGATCTTATATACTGATTCTGTATTAGCCTACCGCCTGAATTTATTACGTTAGTGCCAGCATAAAAAGTATTATCTGCGAAGTATACGCCCGTATACCAAAGTGGGTTATGCCAAGGATTATAGTTAACCAGGTGTCCATCGTTTTGTAATACTAGTTGATTCGATCCAGATCTCATGCCCGACCACCAAAGTGGCCTGCCGTCAGACGCATAAACAACTAGATTTCCATCTGGCTGATAAGCTACGTATGCCCCAGGATTACCTGATGTTCTGGTATTCCAAACTGGATTAAATGCTTCTCCACCATACTCTACCAAGTTGCCATCTGGTTGCATCAACAAGACATATTTTGTATTGAATGATTCTATATATTGATTAGCTCGCATTACCTGCCCTGGATATAACCTGTCGGTTCCCAAGAAACTTGCCGATTTTACGCCACTTCCTGAATAATATTGTTCATAAGAGCCACTACTTTGTTGGCTCGAACCAAAACTTACAAACTTTGACAACCCTAACTGCCCTGCCGTACCGGTACGCGAGCCATAACTACCAGTACTGCCCCAATTAAATTCAGAAATTGTTATTGTAGATCCACTAACACTATCTACATAAACCACATGCCCGTAACGCTCATCAACACCAGCCGAACCTGGTGTTGGCACCCCACTAACAGTCAAACCTTTTCGTGGTGCATTGTCATCCCAAGAGCCAGCTCCTCCAAGACCAGAAACTTTCGATAACGGAATGCCAGAATTTATTAATCGCCAAGCAACATAGTCTGTGCAATTCCTATAATAATAGTTGCCTGTTGCGGAATTGCGAACTTGCCCATTATATGACCACTCGTAATTTGGACACTTTCCGCTAACCTGTCCGGTTGCCACACAAACAGCACCACCCCAAGGATAACTACTCGCTTCGACTTTTGTTTTTGTTAATAAAGAAGTGTTTGCGCTCAGCAACACGACACCCACCAACCAAAGAACTTTCCCGTACCTTACTAATTTACCCAAAATCTTCATCAATCCCCCATGACTTGATTGTGGCAACTAATATATTTCAGCCATCACTAATCAGAAATTGCTCATGATTTCCTAGTTACCGATTCATTACGCTTTGAGTTTTTTATAAACATCGGCAGATGTGTCAAAAAATGTTCTAAAAAATACAAATTAGATATTACAACATTCAATCAGGCAATCGATAATTAATCTTGATATAATCAATATTAGATTATGTCAAAAAATGTACTAGTGACAGGCGGACTTGGATTTATTGGATCACACACCGTTGTTGAACTGATTAGTAGTGGATACAATCCGATAATTATTGATGACTTAAGTAATTCAAGAGACTCTGTTTTGCAGGGCATAACCGATATCACCAAAACTCCACCCCAATTTATTCAAGGCAACTTTGCAGATCTAGATATTCTTAATAGCATATTCAAAAAGTATGATATTTCAGGAGTTATTCACTTCGCAGCCTTTAAGGCAGTTGGCGAATCATCAGCCAAGCCCTTAGATTACTATCAAAATAATGTGGCAAACTTTATTACTTTGCTACGAACTTTAGCCCAACACCGAGTTTCTAATTTAGTTTTCTCGTCATCCTGTACGGTTTATGGCGAACCAGATAATCTGCCAATCACCGAAGAATCGCCATTCAAACCCGCTGAATCACCCTACGGTGCAACTAAGCAAATGTGCGAAACCATTCTTAAAGACTGTTACAGCGCGGGTCTTATAAAATCTGCCGTTGCTCTACGTTATTTTAATCCAATTGGAGCTCACCCAAGTGGCAAAATTGGCGAACTCCCTATCGGCACACCCGCTAATCTCGTACCTTACGTTACCCAAACGGCCTCAGGAATTCGCCCAGAACTCACTGTTAATGGCGACGATTATGATACTCCAGATGGAACCTGTATAAGAGATTATATTCACGTCGTTGATCTAGCAAAAGCCCATGTCAAAGCTCTTGACACCCTCCTAAATAACCAAAATTTTTACGATGCTATAAATATCGGAACCGGCAAAGGTGCTAGCGTACTAGAAATAATAAACACCTTCGAGTCTGTCAATAATATAAAAGTGCCTTACAAAATTGGACCCCGACGCCCTGGAGATATTATCGAAATTTATGCTGATACATCAAAAGCCAACAAGACTCTACACTGGAAATCCACCTTGTCGCTGGGTGACGCCCTAAAAGATGCTTGGCATTGGCAACAACAGCAGTAGCTATAACTTCAAATCTCGACGATCTGTTTTGTATGTCAATAAGTGGATATGATAATGCGATTTTATCGATTGCTTCTTAGGGTAATTAACCATGTAACAATCATATATATCGCTAAGTTCGTCTAGAATGTCTTCGAGCTCTTGGCGTTCTGTTTTTGATAGATCAGCCTTTATTACGCCTCCACGCCTAGGTACTAACATATGATGAGTATCAAAAACGGCGTTGTAAGGAAACTGATTTTCTATCAACATCCAATTATTCCAAATTTGTATTGGGGTTTCTTCATATAAAGGCCTTCTTGCAACACCTCTTTGCTTAGCCTGTAAATATTTGGCCTCGTCCTTATGTGTACGTAAACTAACAGGTAATTTTGATTTACGAACTGGTTGAAATTTATTCTTCAAGGCTATTGTTGTGTTCATTTTCTTCCTCTGCGTAATATTATATCAGGTTTGACAAGTATTTCTGATATCTCAACCTTTCATATACCATATAAGAATGGATCAAATATTTAAAGCTTATGATGTTCGCGGTAAGGTTGGTAGCGAGTTAACACCTGATGTTGTTAATAGTATTGGTAAAGCAGTTGCAAATTGGTTACCAACTAAAGGGTCTGTGGCGGTTGGGAGAGACATGCGCCCAGACTCTGAGGAGCTAGCTAAAGCTATGATTAACGGTCTAGTTAATCAAGGTCGTGACGTTATTGATGTCGGCCAAGTTACTAGTGATATGATTTACTTTTCAGCAGGATTTTATAACCTTGCTGGAGGAATTATGATTACAGCTAGCCATAATCCAGGGGAGTATAACGGAATTAAGTTCTGTGGCGAACAAGCCAAACCAATCGGCATTGAATCTGGACTGGCAGAAATACGCGACCTAGCAATAACTAATACTTGGCAAGCAAAACCAGAAGGCACTATTTCGCAGAAAGATGTTATAAACGACTGGCTAAATCATGTCTTGAGTTTTATTGATATCGATAAGCTCAAACCCCTGAAGGTTATCATCGATGCCGGCAACGGAATGGCCGGAAAAATAATACCCCACCTGGAACCCCGTTTGCCTCTTGAGGTTACCGAAATGTACTTTGAGCTCGACGGAACATTTCCTAATCATATCGCCAATCCTATCGAACCAGCCAATATTCAAGACTTAATTAACCGCGTAAAAACAGAGAATGCCGACGTTGGTGTGGCTTTTGATGGTGATGGCGACCGTGCAGTTCTGATTGATGAGAACGGACATGCTATTAGTGGCACAGCTCTTACGGCCATGCTAGCTGATTTCTTTCTGCAACAAGACCCTAATCAAACAATTCTTTATAACGCCACATGTGGCTGGATTGTTCCAGAAATAGTGAAGAGTTACGGAGGAACCGCCATTCGCACTAAAGTAGGTCACTCGTACATAAAGGCAGAAATGCGCAAACACAATGCTATTTTTGCTGGAGAAAGTAGTGGTCATTATTATTTTAGAGATAATTACAACGCTGATTCGGGCCTAATTGCCTGTGTTGTTGCGTTGTATGTTCTATCTATCAGTAACAAACCCCTGTCTAGTCTTGTAAGTCAGTTTAATAAATATCACCATATTGCCGAAACCAACTTTGAAGTTAAAGACAAACAAGCCATGATCACAAGAATATCCAAGCTATTTAAAGATAACAAACAAGATACGTTGGATGGATTGACAGTTTGGTTTGATGACGCCTGGATTAATATTCGGCCCAGCAATACCGAACCAATTCTACGACTCAATATTGAAGCCAAAACCAAAGACAAACTTAATCAGCTTGTTGACAAAGTCACTACGCACATCAAAAATTAATCACTTCATAATTGGTATAATTTACTTATGCAGAAGATTCTAGTAACTGGAGGTTGTGGGTTTATCGGATCAAACTTTGTGCATTATCTTGCAAAAGAGCGTCCAAATATTCATATAACCGTGCTCGATGCTTTAACATATGCAGGCAATCAAAAAAACATATCAAACCTTGACCCCAAACAACTGACTTTTGTTCATGGTAATATCTGTAATCAGACCCTGGTGGACAAACTAGTTTCCGAAACCGATGCCATAGTTCATTTTGCTGCTGAATCGCATAATGATAATTCTTTGTTTGATCCAAAACCATTTCTGGATACAAATATTGTTGGAACCTACACCCTGCTTGAAGCAGTTCGCAAACACGATAAGCGTTTTCACCATATTTCTACAGATGAAGTCTATGGGGATTTAGAGCTGGACGACCCTGCCAAATTCACCCCTAATACTCCCTATAATCCATCAAGCCCTTACTCAAGCACTAAAGCAGGCTCTGATTTATTGGTACGAGCTTGGGTAAGGAGTTTCGGGGTTAAAGCTACGATTTCTAATTGTTCTAATAACTATGGCCCCTACCAACATGTTGAAAAATTCATTCCACGCCAAATTACCGAAATTATCGAGGGTCGCAAACCTAAGCTATATGGTGATGGGAAAAACGTTAGGGACTGGATCCATGCCGAAGATCACTCCTCGGGAGTTTTAAGAATACTTGAAAACGGCAAGATTGGTGAAACTTACCTTATTGGAGCAAACGGTGAGCAAAACAATAAGGCTGTTATCGAACAGATTCTTACAATCATGGGCAAACCAAAAGACGACTATGATCATGTCACTGATCGTCCCGGGCATGATCTACGTTATGCTATTGATAACTCAAAGATCGTCAACGAACTTGGCTGGAAACCAAAGTTCACTGATTTTGAGCAAGGCCTTAGAGAGACTATTAAGTGGTATGAACAAAACGAAAAATGGTGGAAGCCTCAAAAAAATATCACAGAATCTAAATATCAAAAATCTGGTCATAGATCTTAGAAACAGTACTCCATAGCTAAATTTATTTCGGTTCTAACATAATGAAAAACCTTTTAGCCAACATCTAATTGAAGGTAATCAAATAAAAGAAGGTGGACATTAATGTATACTATTGCCATATGTCGAGTGAAATAAAAGTTACTGAATCACCTATCACAGGGCTATTTGTTATTGATTTAGTTGTATATGGCGACAATAGGGGCTGGTTCAAAGAAAATTATCAAAAAACAAAAATGGAAGCTCTTGGGCTACCTGCATTTGATATTGTTCAAAATAATTTTTCCTACAACGAAAAGGTTGGGGTTACGCGTGGACTTCATGCTGAACCTTGGGAAAAATTTATTTCAGTAGCTAACGGAAGAGTTTTTGGTGCATGGGTAGATCTACGCAAAGGATCTAGTTATGGAAAAGTGTTTACTGCTGAAATTACTCCAAATATAGCAATCTTCGTTCCACGAGGAGTTGCTAACGGCTACCAAACTCTTGAAGAAAATGTAACATACACATACTTGGTCAATGATCACTGGTCACCTAACTCAAAATACACCCTAATAAATCTATTCGATCCAGCCCTTGATATCAAATGGCCGATAGCACAGAAGCATGCAATCGTGTCTGAAAAAGACCTCAGTCACCCATTTCTTAAAGATACTTTAGAAATATAATTAACATAATCAATTTCTATATTCACGTTATTATCGCTACTTGACTCGCTATAATAACGTGATTTATACTAGCTGATATGATAGATCGCAATTTGGAACCACATCTTATTAATGCTATAAGTGAGGGATTTGTTACCGTGCTATATGGCGCACGACAAGTAGGCAAAACTACTCTCTCGAAAAAACTATTGACCAGTTCACAAAATGGCTTGTATCTTAACTGTGATGACCCAGTAATTGTCCGACAACTACAAAATCAATCGCTCAATAACTTGCAACGACTTCTTAGCAACACAGATTTGGTTGTTATTGATGAAGCACAGCGTGTAGAAAACATCGGCCTAACCGCCAAACTTATCCACGACAACCTACCAAATATAAAATTACTCCTTACCGGTAGCTCTAGCCTAGATCTAGCTAACAAAACCAAAGAACCTCTGACTGGCAGATCTGTCGAGCTATTGCTTTACCCACTCGGACTCAAAGAAGTGTCAAAAAATCTACTGTCAGGGAATAATAATCTCGAGAGATTACTGATACATGGTGGGTATCCTGGGTTGTGGGGCATGAACCTAGAAGACTCAGCTAACAGAGCTAGAGATATAGCTAATCGATATCTGTACAAAGATTCTTTTGCACTGGGCACAATATACGACCAGACCGTTATCGACAACCTGTTGAGGTTGTTAGCTCATCAAATAGGCAATGAGGTCAGCTACAGTGAACTGGCAACACATTTAGAAATCAGTAAAGAAACTGTCATGCGCTATATCGACTTGCTAGAAAAGGCCTTCATAGTCTTTAGACGCCCTCAATACCGCAAGAACCAAAGATCTCTGATTGGCAGACTAAGAAAAGTGTATTTTTATGATCTTGGTATGCGCAATGCGCTTATAGATGATTTTAGAGATCTCCATCTGCGAAACGATGTTGGTCAACTCTGGGAGAATTTTGTATTAGTAGAGCGACTTAAATTGCATCAGAACGAACAAAAATTCGTACGTAGCTACTACTGGCGTTCACGCGATAGGCAAGAAATTGACCTTATAGAGGAGGTCGCCCAAGAGACTCATGCCTATGAATGTAAATGGAAAAAACAATCCAAAATACCAGCCGGTTTTAGATCGTCATACCCTAGCGTAAGCACGGAATTTATCACTAAGGAGAATTATTGGGACTACATATGAAAGAAACAGATATTTTCATAGTGGGGGCGAATGGGCAATTGGGTACAGCACTACGGCAAAAATACCCTAATGCCAAGTCCGCCGATTCCGATACTTTAGATATAACAGATAGAAAGTCCGTAGAAAACTACGATTGGTCTGGCATAAAAGTGCTGATTAACTCTGCGGCTTATACCAATGTCAATGGAGCTGAAACACCCAAAGGAAGGACTGCTACTTGGGCGGTTAATGCTACGGCTGTTGGAAATCTAGCCCAGGTTGCGAGACAAAATAATATTACGCTTGTTCATATCTCTACAGACTATGTGTTTGATGGCACGATCACTCCTCACTTAGAAGACGAACCTTTTAGCCCCCTTAGTGTATACGGAGCTAGCAAGGCATCAGGTGATTTATTGGTCTCAACTTTACAAAACTACTATATACTGCGCACGTCATGGGTAATCGGCGAAGGCAAAAACTTTGTGCGCACCATGCTCGATCTAGCTCATAAAGGCATTAATCCATCCGTTGTAAATGATCAGATTGGCAGACTTACCTTCACTGGCGAACTGGTTAAAGCTATTGATTTCATATTGTCAACGAAAGCGCCGTTCGGTACCTACAATATAACAAATGATGGACAATCAACGTCATGGGCAGAAATCACTAAAACTATATATAGGCTATCAAATCTAACTAATACTGTGACTGGTGTGTCAACAAAAGACTATTATAAAGATAAACAAGGTATTGCTCCACGTCCACTACAAAGTGAACTATCGCTGGATAAAATTAAATCGCTTGGATACAAACCACAACCTTGGCTAGAGGCTCTAAAAGAATACCTAACTAAAAATCCTGGTAATTAATTATTGTTTGTTTTGGCGTTTGCGTTTGTTATGGTCGAGCTCTTTTTTGCGCAAGCGTAAATTCTTAGGTGTGACTTCTAGAAGTTCGTCTTTTTCAATAAAGTCCAGGCATTGTTCCAAGCTTAAAATAGTTGGGGGAGTTAGTTGCACGACCCCATCAGAAGAAGAGCTCCTCATGTTTGTTAAATGTTTTGCCTTGCAAACATTCATTTCTAGATCGTCCTGGCGCTTATTTAAACCTACTATTTGCCCAGCATAAACCTTTTCAGCAGGACCAACAAAAACCTCTCCTCGATCCTCAGCCATTTGCAAGGCATACGGTGTTGTCGTGCCAGTTTCAAAAGCCACTAATACACCATTTCTTATTTGTTGTATATCAGCACCTAGTTCCTGATAGCCAATCATCAAACTATTCATCACAATAGTGCCCTTAGTTTTAGTAATTAAAATGTTACGCAAACCAAGCAAAGCCCGCGTTGGCAACTTGTACACCAACTTCGTAACACCTTTAGGACTAGCAAACTGTTCCACCAACTCAGCTCGACGAGCACCTAGTTCCATCTGAACAGCACCGACATATTCTGCTGGAACTTCAATTAATAATTCTTCGAGAGGTTCTTCAATTTGCCCATCTTTTTCGCGCGTAACCACCTGGGGGCGTCCCACCTCGAATTCATAACCTTCACGGCGCATGGTTTCTATCAAAACACTAAGATGTAATTCTCCCCTGCCCGACACCAAAAAGCCAATTCCCTGATCTTCAACCCTCAAACCAACATTAATCTCTAGTTCCTTATTTAAACGTTCTCCAATTTGCCTAGAAGTGCTGAACTCGCCTTCAGTGCCTTTAAACGGCGAGGTATTTGGCCCTAGATAAATCTTTAGAGTCGGCTCTTCAATTTCTAACACTGGCAAAGCTTCCGGCGCATCAACATCGGCAACCGTTTCACCAATTTGAGCATCTGCAATACCGGTTATCTGCACAATATCACCGGCGATTCCCTTAGAAACCTCAAATTTACTAACTCCCTGGCTCATAAAAACATTATCTACTTTGGCTTTAGCAATTGAGCCGTCTTTCTTACACAAAGATACTTGACCACCTGCGCCAATAGACCCTCTGGTAATGCGTCCGATAGCATACTTACCCTTATAGCTATCCCAGGCAAGTGCCGTAACTAACATTTGAAAAGGTTTATCTAATTCAACAACTGGTGCCGGAATTTGATCAATTATAGCTTTAAATATTGGTTCTAGATCTGTATTAGCCCCGACATCATCTGGTATGTCATCCCAGGCTTTTCCTTCACGTCCAATTGCGTAGTATACCGGGTAGTGCAGTTGGTCTTCATGAACAGCCAATTCTAAAAATAAATCAGCCAGTTCGTCTTCAACTTCTTTAATGCGACTGCCTGGTTTATCTATTTTGTTGATAATAACAATTGGTTTTAGCTCTGAAGCCAAGGCCTTGCCAAGAACAAATTTAGTTTGAGGCATAGGGCCCTCTTGAGCGTCAACGATCAAAATACATCCATCGGCCATATTCAATGTTCGCTCAACCTCACCTGAAAAATCGGCATGTCCCGGAGTATCAATAATGTTAATTCGGTAATCACCGTGCTGAACGGCCGTAACCTTTGCCGTGATGGTGATGCCACGCTCTCGCTCTTGGTCACCACTATCCATAATCAGCTCTTGACTCATTTCTGCCTGATTTTCCCTGAAAGTATGCGACTGTTTGAGTAATCCGTCTACCAAAGTTGTCTTACCATGATCAACATGAGCAATAATAGCAATGTTACGGATTTTGTTTGAATCTTGGTTTACGTTTGTATCCATTTAATTTTCCTTATTCATTTATAAAAGTCAGTGCGTAGCCCACTCGACCGGCTCGTCCAGCTCGACCAATCCGATGAGTGTAATCGTCGTAAGTTTGAGGAACACTATAATTTATAACATGCGTAATGTCCTTGACGTCAATACCCCGAGCCGCAACATCCGTTGCTACTAATATATTCACTTCGTTATCTTTAAACCGCAACAAAGCTCGCTGTCTTTGGCGTTGATTTTTCCCGCCATGAATAACATCTGCTTTGAAACCTCTTGTAACCAACTCGTTACCAAGTTTTTCGACATTTCGTTGAGTTTCATCAAACACAATAATTTTCTCTGCCTCATCTTTTATTAAGATATCGTGTAGTCTGTCAATTTTATCGCTAGAATTACCTATACGCACCACATCCTGATGAACATTATCACTAGTGTCGCTTGTTTTATGTTTGACCATTATAGGGTTGTTCGAAAAATTCTCGATTAACCCCTCTACCCTCTTGTCGATTGTAGCCGAGAAAAATAACGACAGCCTATCTTTTGGAAGCTGGTTCATTATGGTTGTTATATCTGGCAAGAATCCCATGTCTAACATCCTGTCGACCTCATCTAAAACTACCATATTAAATCTGCCCAATTTTAAGCTACTGCGCTCTAAATGATCTTTAATTCGTCCGGGCGTACCAATCACTACCGAAGGATTAAGTCTTAAATCTCGTAGCTGTCGCCCAATACTAGATCCACCAATTAATAATGCACCCCGCAAACCACTACCGTTTGCGATAGACTCCATCTCTAACTCTATTTGCTCGGCAAGTTCACGAGTTGGGGCAACAATTAATACCCTAGACTCCCTATCAATAATAAGTTTATTCAATACTGGAACTGCAAAAGATGCCGTCTTTCCAGTACCGGTATTGGCTATACCGATAATATCATTACCTTCCAAAGCTAGTGGGATTGTTTGATCTTGGATAGGTGACGGGATCTCATATCCCTTAGCACGGAGATTGTTCTTTAGTAGATCAATCATATTAAAATCATCAAACTTATGTATAGCTTGATATTGATCAGCACTAACAGGTTGAGCTTCTTTAATGAAACGCTCAGGATTGATATATTGACCTCGATATCGTTTTTTGGGTTGTTTATACATCTTTGTGCTTCGAGATCGTCTGTGATTATTTTTTGTGTATGGCATGTAAGTAAAATCCTTTATTTTACGGCATTAAATAATGCCTTTATAGTTAATGATGCAGTGATTGTCATTAATGAAACCAAAGTACAAAACACTAACTACCAGGATTCACTCTTAAACTAATAACTTGATCAAAATTGTAACAGATTTGAGCACAAGCGTCAACTATCTGTGGAGGTTCATATGATGAGCGCTACTTCTTTACTTTTAATTTTAGATAAATCTTCATCAGTAGACAGGTGTCTTAATTTCTGATGCTACACCTCAGTAATTGCTGTATAATTATGACCATGAAAAATGCAGTTCTCGTCCCTGGTCGCCCCGACAAAGATCAGCATTACGATCCAAATCTGCCGAGTAACAGCCAAAACTATTGGTTCGCCTGGTTACAGCGCCAGTTAATTCTTAAAGATATCCATGCTGTTTCTATTGAACCGCCGTTTCCGTTTCGGCCTCGTTACGACGAATGGAAGAAAGAGTTTGAACGATTCGATATCACACCTGAAACGATACTTGTAGGCCACAGTTGTGGTGGCGGCTTCTTGATTCGCTATCTGAGCGAGCATAAAGATTCGAAAGTTGGTAAAGTTGTTCTCGTTGCCCCGTGGACTAATCCGTTGAATTATGAAGTATCGGACACTGCTGATTTCTTTGACTTTACTATCGATTCTGATTTTCCATCGCATACAGCCGGAGTGACCGTATTCATATCAAGCGACGATGAACCAAGCGTAGTAAAGACAGTCGAGATTCTGAAAGAAGAGGTCAAAGACATAGAATATCGGGAATATACTGATAGTGGGCATTTTAGGACAACTGAGTTTCCAGAGCTACTCGAGGAATGTAAGTCATAAACATAAGACCTACAGTTATTAAAGTACCCTGTTATGGCGATGCAAATACAATGTTCACTTGTTTGAAGCAATAGGCTACAAAGTAACTAAAAGCAAGAGTACAAACAATTATTCCTTACAAAAATGTGTAAAAACACTCTATTATTCCTTTGAATAATGTGTCAAGATTATGCAGTAAGGAGTTTGTGCTATGAAGAGAAAACTCATGCAATCAATTAGTGTAGCTTTATTTCGTTTTTATTTTCAGCAAAATCGTGCAATAGTGCACCTAGGAGTGTCTGGTAGGGTATATTGCTACGCTTTGCTTTGGCCTTAATCTTAATTAGATCAGCTTGCTTGACACGCAAAGTAATGGGCTTGCTGGCCTGTAACTCAATGTGGCGTTTTGCGGCTAACTCAGCCTGCTTTTTTACCTCTTCAAAGTCCTTAACTGATTCAAATTCACCTCGCTCCAGAGAAGCTTCTAGAGCTTGCTCTTCCTCGTCCAAAACTAGGTTGGCATATGGGTCAAATGTATTACTCATGCTTATCTCCTTACATATATTTACGCTTTAAAACTCTACTGGGATATACTGTTTTTAAAAATATTTCTTTGGTTTGTGGGTTAACAACATACGGGACAGCATAGACGTATGCACGAATGCGTACCACATATACTCGCTGATGAGAGTGCGCTTTATTCGGATGGGCAATATCGTCAAGTAAGTTACCCTCTTTGATAGCTAAGATAATCTCATCAAACCCAATACCTCGCACGGCTTTTAACAATTGATTCTTCTCTTCGTTAAAGGATATATCAAAAGCCATGCCTATATTATATATAATGTACATCTATTGTCAATACATAGATATTCTTACCTTCATTAGCATGGATGCGATTGTCAGTATGTCAGGCTACCTTATTCTGCAACACCTTGTCTCTGTCCAGCGAAGCTGGCAAGAGGCTGGTAGCGTCAACAAATATACGATGCTTAAACGAATGTCAGGTCTTCATAGGTACGTTTGTCTGATCGATAAGTTCACTATGACACTGTTGGTTATTGCGGACTTTTCGCAAAAAAACGACTATGGCTAATGTCATAGTGTCGACAGACTAACGATGCATTCTTGCCATGTGACCGGTAATAGTCCCCAAGACAAATATTGCTTAGCTTCTTTGTTTAAACTAACGGTTGGTTTAATACTTCCTAGTTTGGGCACTAATACCCCAATACGAGTTTGTGTGCCTGTATGTCTCATACGCTCTCCTTCCAGATACTTAATTGTATTCTAGAAGTGGCGCTTATCTATCTGAACCTGAGCATGCATGTTAAAATAATAAACAGCAAAACGGAGATATAGAACTATATGAAAGGTGTTATTTTAGCAGGTGGTAGTGGAACGCGACTGCATCCAATTACACAAGGCATCAGCAAACAACTTATACCAATTTACGACAAGCCAATGATTTATTATCCTTTATCCACCCTAATGATGGCGGGCATTAAAGACATATTAATCATCACTACACCTCATGATCAGGATCAGTTTAAGCGTTTGCTAGGCGATGGATCTAGCTGGGGAATTAAGCTGGATTACGCCGTGCAACCATCTCCTGATGGCTTGGCTCAAGCTTTTATTATCGGCGAAGATTTTATTGGCAACGACAAAGTGGCCCTTGTGCTTGGGGACAACATATTTCACGGAGCAGAATTAGATGAATCTCTCAAAAACTGTACCGACCCAGATGGCGGTATTGTTTTTGCTTATCAAGTATCTGACCCAGAACGGTACGGGGTTGTTGAGTTTGAAGCGAGCATGCAAGCTAAATCTATTGAAGAAAAGCCATCAAACCCTAAAAGTAACTATGCTGTTGTGGGCTTGTATTTTTATGACAATAGCGTGGTAGATATTGCTAAAAACATCAAACCTAGCGCTCGTGGTGAACTAGAAATCACATCTATTAATGAGGAATACTTAAGACAAGGAAAGCTAAAGGTTACTACTCTTGATGATGGCGATGTCTGGTTAGATACTGGGACAATCAACAGCCTTAGCGACGCTACTGATTATGTGCGTGTACTCCAAAACCGAACAGGGCAAATCATTGGAAGTCCAGAAAAAATTGCCTATGAACAAGGCTTCATTAATAATAATCAACTCCAAAAGCTAGCAGAACCTCTAAAAAAATCCGGTTACGGCAAATATCTTAACAAATAACCAGGCACCCTTAAAAAAACTGCATAAGATTTGTTGGTTTTACACAAAATTACTGTACTTACTACAAAGGTAAAGTAAACAATATAGTCACATATAAATGCCTTAATTTTATGAATCGTAAGAATAATTAATCGATAAGTTTACGGTGTATAATTACATGGATGCCGCGCAAACATAGCACAAATAAAACAATAACAACAATTAAAGACCTCCTCTCTGGGCCATCTTTTTATGTATTGTTCGCTAGTTTATTTTATGCAATTAGGAGTATTAGATACATTATCAAGCCCCAACTATATGCAGAAGATGGTGCTGTTTGGTTGGCGGATGGCTTTAATTTAGGCATAAAGTCACTATTTATTCCCCTAAATGGTTTCTCTCATCTATTCGAACGCTTGTTTGGCCTAATGGTAGTAAAGCTACCACTAATGTGGGCTCCTTTTTTGTTTAACCTAACTGCGTTCGGATTATTCTGTTTGACCGTTTATTACTTATACACACCACGAACCAAAATACTTACAACAAATTTTGAACGAATATTTGTTTTAGCTTCTTTGTGCTTGATAGCCAATGTTGATGAATTTTTCTTTAATTTTTCTAACTCAATATTTTTACTAGGCATTGTTGGGATACTATTAATCGTTGTGCGCAAATCAAGCATTAAAATAGTCAACTATTTAGAGACTATGTTCTTTATAGTTATTTGCTTAACCCTGCCTTTCGCTTGGCTTTATTTTGGCATCCTGTTGATTAATCGTTTTTACTATCATAAAAAACAAGTATATCTGTTAGTAATCGCTACGCTTGGTTCAATTGTGCAATTATTAGCCTATTTAAATAGAGATGACACAAGATCTTCGATAAGCATACTTGCATTATTCTCAAAAAATACAATTTTAGAAATATATAATCAAATATTAATACCAGCAATCACCTTTACTAGATTAGATATTAATCCAGATGTGCCTTTGAGTGTAGCAAAAGTAGCGCTATTGATTTTGGTATTTTTATCGTCAATTACGATTGCTATAATAGTATTTTTCAAAAGTAACCACCAAACTAAACTATTATTTCTATTCATTGCTGGAATAACATTTGCAATCCTACGAAGCCCCTTGGTTCAATTACAATCAACTGATGAAATATTAAACTTTATGGCAAATGCTAAATTTGGCGACAGATATTTTGTTTATGGAATCCTTGGAATATCGATAGCCTTCGCTAAATTTGGAAGCATGTATATACCAAAACCCTTTAGGTTATATGCATTAAGTGTGTTTATTTCTGTCGGAATGGCAACGTCGATATATACAAACTCTTTTATGATTAATAAAGGTTTTGTAGACCTTACAAAAGAATATTCAAAAGGGGTAGAGCAACTTCAGACAGTTGATATGTCAAAACAAGATGTTGTTATTCCAATAAACCCAGGAGGTGGGTGGATAATACGATTTAGCATAATTGATCCCCAGAATCATGGATACTAATAATAACTACTCTACGACTCTATGTTTGGTATTCTCACGAAAAACTGTCTTAGAATATAATATATAGTTCCAAAACATCCCGACCAAAACTGCAGTAACTTTGGCCATATTAACAGCTAGCTGATGTTCATACCCATCCAATCCAAAACTAGACACTAAATTTAATAAACTATGTAATAGGTTCATGTAAATTGGGGTCATGATAGCGATAACAACAGTCTGTACAACCACGACACTTATTCCAGTAACAATAAAGAACTTAGCAAATGACTGTAAAGACGGAGGCGAATGATGTCTGAAAACAAAAATATGGTTTAAATAATAAGAAACCACAACTCCAACACAAACCGAAACAACATTCGCTACCAATACTGGTATATGCGCAACAAATGCTAATAGATTTAACAGCAAAAAGTCTAGTGTGGTATTAAAAAAACCTACACAAATAAATCGAGCAAATCGGACTTCAAATATTCTCAATACCATGCCTACGTATTATAATGTATCTGCTAGACTATAGTAATATGAAACTTGGAATATCAATCCCCACCTATAATGAGGCAAAAAACATCGATAAACTGCTAAGCAATATAAAAAGTACTCTTTCTAACCAAAAAAATACTAAAACAATAATTGTAGTGGTTGACGACAGCTCGCCCGACAATACGGGAAAAGTTGTAGAAAAGTTTGCTAAATTACATGGTACAAATAATTTTCGCGTTCTATTATTAACCCGTAAAGTTAAAGATGGGTTTGGTAAGGCTTGTATAGCTGGATTTAATAAGTTGCTAGATGAAAAAGTAGACTATATTCTACAAATGGATGCCGATCTCTCGCATAACCCAAAGTACATACCGAAGTTCATTGATTCAGCTAGATCTGGGCATGACTTTATTGTTGCATCTAGATATATTTCGGGTGGTGGCACCCCAGATTGGCCACTTCATCGTCGGATACTTAGTAAATATGGTAACTTTTATGCTCGCTTTGTATTGAATAACAAAATTTCGGATTATACAGGCGGTTACAACCTATACAGCAGAGATTTACTTAGTAAAATTGATCTAAATAGTATTAACTCTACTGGATATGGTTTTTTAATTGAGTTAAAGTACAAAGCTCTACAAAATTGTATATCCGCAAAACAAATTCCCATAAACTTCCGAGACAGACAGCACGGTAAATCAAAAATTCCAAAAAACACGTTAATAAAAAACTTGATCTTAGTTCCAAAGCTAAAATTTAAAAGGGGTTTGTAATCTCCTTCTTGCTTATGGTATTATTACAAAGTTAATACCATACTGCTAAAACAATGTCAGCACAAAAATACAAAATCACTAATGCAATAACAAGTAAACCAAATCACAAGAAGTTGATACTGGTGTGTTTGGTGCTTATTGTCATAGTAGTAGTTGGCGTATTCTTGTTTTATAAGAAACAATCAAGCAACAAAAATAAAGATACCGCACAGATCACATCCGCTAAAACAGAAGTCATGAATCAGGACAACGACACTCAAGTTGATCAACCCAGTAGTAGTGAAGCTAAAACAAATAACTCTGTTAGCACCAACACGTCTGACCAAATCCCCAGAACAACGACTTCTAGCATTAAGATAGTTTCTGTTAATCAATCAAGTGGGCAAATCACAGTAGATGCTGAAACTAGTGGAGATAGTGGAGGAAAATGTGTTTTTTCGTTTACAACTACAGAAGATAAACCGGTTATTAGAGAAGTTGTGGTTTCTGGCAACAAATGTAACACCAGCATTCCAGAGGTAGAATTTACCAAGCTTGGAACATGGAACTTAACCGCAACCTATTATGTTAACGACAAAAAGGTAGAGGTCTCTCAGAATGTTACGATCAATTAAGTTTTCTTTTATCATTAGCCTGTTAGCTATTTTGGTGTTCCCCGTGACAGCAAATGCACTATCGGGAGCAGATTGGCGCGCAGGTAATATCATAGATGACAGCATTTTTTACAACAATGGCGATATGTCTGTTAGTAGCATACAAAACTTTATGAATAGCAAACTAAGTAGTTGTGATACCTGGGGAACAAAACCATCAGAGAAAGGTGGTGGCACAAGAGCACAATATGGAACAAGTAAAGGATATCCACCACCATACACCTGCCTAAAAGACTATTCTCAAAACGGTAAATCTTCCGCCCAGATCATTAAAGAGGCGGCGGACGCCAACCAAATTAGCCCGCGTGTATTGTTGGTGCTATTACAAAAAGAGCAGTCTCTTGTTACAGACGAATGGCCTTGGTCAATTCAATACAGAAGTGCTACGGGTTACGGTTGCCCCGATACCGCACCTTGTGATGCGCAGTACTATGGATTTACCAACCAAGTTAACAAAGCTGCGTGGCAGTTTAGACGTTACGCCACAAACCCTGGTAGCTATCGCTACAGGCCCTTCCAAAATAATTACATTCAATATAACCCAAATACCGCTTGTGGGGGTACAAATGTTTATATAGAAAACTATGCTACTGCTGGTTTATATAATTACACTCCTTATCAACCAAATGCTTCGGCCTTAAGTAACCTTTATGGTACGGGTGATGGTTGTGGTGCATATGGTAATCGCAACTTTTGGCGACTATTCAGGGATTGGTTTGGAGTAACACACATTACTGCAATACCCGGATGTCAAGAGGCGACTAATACTAGTCTTTCGTGCGTTTGGAAGGCTCAGTTATCAAACGGGTCAGAAAAGCTAACTACTGATTACGGGAGCATCAATCACTTCGTCAATTCTCAGGGTTTTGGCTACGGAGGTGTCAAATTCTATGCACGAAACCCCAACGCTCCTAAATCTGGCAACATACCCGTGTATGGAATGACAAAACCTAACGGTGAAACTTTCCTAACCACTAGTCTAGGCGAATACTCTGCCCTATCCGGCGCTTTCACTCCAAACTGGATAGCTTTTTATGCAGACCCACCAAACAGCAACAGCGGATATCCTGTTTACAGATTGTACAATAACAGCAACGGCCAGCACGTATGGACCACTAATCCTTATGGGTATCCATCTAGCTACACACAAGAAAGTACTCCATTTACCGCCCTAAGCCCCGTACAACAAGAAAAAGCTCCGCCAACAGGACAAAATCTAGTATATCGCTTTAGGGATATGCCAAACAATACTCATTTTTGGACAACTGATGTTAATGAACGTGATTCTATGATTAGATCCGGTTACGCTTACGATGGCGTTGCTTGGACAAGCCTAAAGACACAACCCGGAAAACCTATATATAGGCTATACAGCCCTGGCCTAAAACAACATTTATTCACTACTGATTGGAGTGAGGTGCATAATATTTCAACAAACCATGGTTGGATCTATGAAGGTATTTCAATGTATGCATCTACTAGCGGCAAACCAGTCTTCCGTCTATATAGACCTCAAACTGGTGAACATCTATACACAAATGACGCAAACGAGCGTAACTTCTTGATTAGTCGTGGAATCTTTAATGATGAAGGAATTGGCTGGTATCAGCCACAATAAATCTACTCAATTATCTAGATTATTGGGTTTACGCTTAGGGATATCGTAAAAGGCGTCTTCTTTTGATAAATTTGGATTGATGTTGGGGTCGTGCTGAATGTACTTTTGCCACTGTTTTTTAAACTTCTCTTGGGCTTGCTTCATTTCTTTTGTGTCCCGTTTTTTAATTTCTTCTGGGGAGCCAACACTTATTGACTCGTGGTGCAATAATCTAACATGTGGGGTGTAAACATTAAGATACCCTATTTCATGAATGCGCAAACATAGATCAACATCATTATATGTAACTCTATATGCCTCATCAAATCCCTTAATTTTGTCAAACAAAGACCTCTTAACCATCAAGCATGCCGCAGTAACAGCTGTAATATTATGTTTTGTGTTTATTAATAAGTGTTGAGTCTGTGTCATAGCCTGGCTTAGTGTCATCATTTGAAAAGAATTTGCTGCTACACCACCCAAACCTACGCCAACCCCAGCATGCTGAATTCGATAACCATCAGGGTAAAATAACAAACAACCCACCACACCAACCTCTTTACGTTGAGCGTCGCCCGCCATAATTTGTAGCCAATCTTTAGTAAGAACCTCTGTGTCATTGTTTAACATAACCAACAAATCCCCCCGGGCTTGCTTTGCACCTTCGTTACAACTACGGGCATAACTAAATGGCTGTTCTGTCCACTCTATCAACTTAAAATTATCGTGTTGCTTTTGGAGTCTGTCGTAATAATTCCATACCCTTCTATCGTCACTACCTGTATCAACTAACACTACCTCAAAATTATCATAAGTAGTCTTGTTATAGATTGAATCTATGCATCTTTTAAGTACTTTATACTGGTTCTTGCTAGGTATAACTATAGAAATTAGAGGGTTGTCTTTGACTGGATAAGTTACATTCCAGTAGCCGGGGTGTTTCATGTCTTGATTAACGCTAGCTGTTTTATAACCTCGCTCTGTCAAGTCGTCTACAATAGCTTTTTGTTGAGCCTTCACAACATAAGGCTTGGCTTCTGTTGTTTTAGCGGTAGAGTCATCATGTACGCGCCAGCTATAACAAATTTTTGGGATATGATGTATCCTATTTGTCTCACGACAAATTCTTAAGTACAAATCCCAATCTTGCGCCCCGTCATATTCTGATCGCTCTCCGCCAATCTTATCAAATAAACTCTTACGAATAACTGTAAAGTGAGTAAAGTAGTTTACGCTATGCATAAAGTCTGGGTTATAGTCTGGCTTAAACACATAGCCCAAATGATTGTGTGTATCCTCTGTAATTTTATCTTCATCTGTATAAATAAAATCTAATTTTTTGTCATTATTAAGTGCTTTGACCATCTCAAATAGGGCATTTGGCCACAGCAAATCATCATGGTCAAATATCCCAATAAATTCTCCTTTAGCCAGCCTTACGGCCTCATTGGTTGCGCCAGATATGCCAAGATTTTTAGGCAAGAATTTATAAATGAGTCTTTTTTCTTGTTTGGCGTAGTTCTTAATAAACTCTTTTACTTTTTTATCAGTTGAGCAATCATCTACAACAATAAGCTCCCAATTTTCGTAAACTTGCCCAAAAACCGAATCTAAACATTCTTGCAGGAATCGTAAGTTAGTGTTGTATGTTGGAACAATCACCGAAATCAACGGCTGATACCTTAGTTCAGCTAGCTCTTTTCGCATTTTTGCAATAGCAACAAAATCAGGAAAGTTAACCTCTAACCATCTTTCATAATTATTCTTATTATGTACTCTCAAATGTGGCGCAACATTGTTTAATATAACGCTTTTGAGATATTTATTTTTACCGACAACCTTCCTAGCCCCAACCACAGAATGATGAACCGCTTTTTTGACTACCTTCTTCACTTTCCCTCCATAACTTACTACATTATACTTTACTCACTCTTTAACAAAAAACTACTATACATGCTATTATCATATCAATGAAGTCACTATCAATTATTATATCTGGCGAGAAGGTATCTCAGCAGCAGATTAGCACTGTTGTAGATTTATTGTTGTCAAAGTACAGAGATTTAGCAATTGAAGTTTTGTTTTATTTATCGCAACCAAAAAACACACTAAAGTCTGCCTCCAAACGAGTACAAATAATAACCAGTAACACTCGAGCTGTTAAACCAATACAAAAAGCAATTGCTAGCGCCAGTGGAGAATTTCTATTATTTACTACTGTGGAGTACTTCATTGAAAATCATTATGAAATGGTAAAATTATTTTCTTCAATAGACCTCGAAAATTCGATATCAAATGTTTATCTACCGCAAAAGCAAAATATAATCCTACAAAAAATCGGTATAAGACGCATTGAGCAGTGCCCTCTACTCATTACAAGTAAAGGCTTTGTTGCTAATAATTCTGCAATAATTGAAGATTATAAAAAATTATTAAAAATCGCAAACCAACAACTTACTTTACGAATTTTACCAACAAAAATTAATCACCCGACAACGCCTATTCTTGACGCGTTGATACTTATTCGTCCATACCGACAACTATTTATTTATTACTGCAAGAAAATGATAGAAAAGTACAAACAATACCGTAAAACTAGACTTGCCCAAAAGCTAAGAAAAAATGTTCCAGATGTGTTTTTTTCTAAAAACATTCCTGTTTTTATTATTTGTAGAGACAGAAAAGAGCCTTTGCAAAGACTAATATCATGGCTTGAAGACGAGGGATTAAAAAATATCATCTTAATAGACAACGCCTCTACCTATCCACCTCTTATAGATTATTATAAAAAACTTCCCTATGAGATCATCTATTTAAATAAAAACGCTGGACATAAATCGCCATGGACTGAAGGAATTGTTGACATATACGCAAAAAATAAGCCCTTTATTGTAACAGACCCAGATGTAATACCTATAGGCGACTCGCATGGGGCGGTAAAAAGATTCTGCGACCTTCTTACAAAATATCCAGAACGAACAAAAGTTGGATTTGGTTTAAAAATTGATGATTTACCAGATTATTACGAGCTAAAAGATTATGTTATTTCGTGGGAAAGCCAGTTTTGGGAATCAACAGTAGAGCCCGATGTTTACGATGCAGAAATAGACACAACCTTTGCGGTTTATAGACAAAACACGCCTTACACATTAGGACCTGGTTTGCGTACAGGAGGCAAATTTGTAGCACACCACCAACCATGGTACGAAAACAGTAAACGACCTTCAAAGGAAATCGTCTACTATCGCAAACATGTTGACCAAAATATAGGATCATGGGGGGTGAATGAGTCAGAGGTCACAAAAACTTACTTACGTAACACACTTAAAAAACAATAGCATATCACAAACCTACTTATTTTGATATGATGTCGTACATCTTTTTAATGCTCTCTATCATAGCAGTAGTACTTCTAGATTTATAAAGATTCTTGTTATACTCTGTTTTCTTGTTTAAGCTCTCTTTTGAATTATCTTTATAGTACAATCTTATCATATCTGCGTAAGCCTTCGCATCTAAGGGGTCATTAATCAAATATCCATTTATGCCGTGCTCTATAACCTCTCCTACACCACCAACATCAGAAGCAACAACAAACAAATTTGCACCTATAGCCTCTAAAACAACATTGGGCAATCCTTCGCTACGCGAAGCAAAAAGTAAAATATCATAATTTTGAATAGGTATATCCGAAAATTTATCAAACCCACCCTTATATGTTATGTTGCTATAAGACTTTAATAAATTACTGAATACGCCATATTCACCCGCCATTCTGTCATCGATAGATCCATATATATCAATCGATATATCATCATCTTTTAATAAATCAGAAATAACAAAAAGTTCCTTTATTAGTTTGTCAGGTGCTATGCGTCCTGCACAAAGAACTTTTTTGTGTGGCTTACTAGTAGCTGTTAATTTACTTTTTGTTACGGGTATAGGCATTGTTATAAAATCAAACTTTTCTGCTCCATACCCAAAAACCCTCATATAGTCTTTTACTGTATTTTGGCAATCAGTCACAATTCGTGCCTTATCTATTTTATGTATATTATCATAAAAAGATTCTGGAGCTTCAAAAGATACACCATTCTCATCTTGATGTAATGAGAACTTATATGTGTATATTTTTGACGCCTCACCTATTTGTTTGCCATATTTTACAGCAATCTCATTACCATAATATGAATTTAGACTAACAAAATACTTTGGTTGCACATTAATAACAAGCCTTGATATTAACCCAAGTATATCTTCAAAAGAAATATTTTGTTTGTAGTCATGAATGTTAACAACTTTCGCATACTTGGCTATTCTTCCTAGCCACTGCATATTGTTGCCTTCAGTCGTGATTAGTAACACAGATGTTCCATTTTTATGCAAGGTTTTTATAGTTTCTACTAAAATTAAGTCTGCTCCACCCCTTGTAATCCATGGAGTCATCATTATACAAACATTTTTTTGTTTATTAAGTTCTAGAACACCCATGCATAATTCATAATACAGTTTTGTATTGTATGTGCTATCAGGGTAAAACGAAACTCCAAGGTTAATAAAATTTCCCTCTGTGGGTGAAATTAATGGCTCTATCGAGTTAGCATAAAACCACTCATCAACAATTTTCACTACAGAGCTTCTTGCTACATTAAAATGGTTTAACTTCTCAAAAAGAATATTTTCTAAATGATTTCTGTACAGGTCTATCCCACTAGCTATAATATCTTGCTGGGTAATTAGGGAAGATTTTTTATTACTTAACCACCTAACCTTGTCTTTAATAGCAATCAGTAGCCTATTATGGGCATGATAGCAGGTCTTAAGATAGGTTTTTGCAGTCACAGGCATTGCCGTAAAGGGTCGTCTATATAGAAGTTGTCGAACAATGGTTTTAAAATTGTACTTAATGGGTGGTTTTATTGGGTCATGGGTCGCTTTCTTTTCTGTTTTGCGGTTATTATAAAAATCCACAAAAGTTTGTGGATCAAACAAAGGAGATCTTCTAAGAATGGCGTTTTGAGATACTTGTCCAGACAATAAAGACTCTGCTGGATTAAAGCTTCTTCTGTAAAATAATATACCATCCGGTATCTTTTTAAACTCTACTCCTAAAACTAAGAGTTTAGTAACAAAGTGCCAGTCTTCATATCCATATCCACTACCCCTAACAACTGGTTCATAACGAGTAAGTTGAAATACTTCTTTGTTGGCAAAAATACAAGAGTTTACTGGGTTATTATTAACTACCAGCTCTAGTGCTGACCTATAATTAGTTTTAACCTCAGGCCTAACAGCAATACTATTCTCGCCACCAAAAACAACAAGATAATCTACCGAATATACTACCTTTTTGTTTTTATTAGCTCTGGCTAGCCTATAAGCCGAAAGTAAATATTTTAAGCTAAAAACATCGTCTCCATCAAAAAAGGCCAAGTATTCACCCTTCGATTTTCCGATTAAGTTATTTCTACTTTCTGCCAAATCACCAAATTTAACACTATATGTCTTTTTTGTTGCATTATCAAACCCAAACTTATCGACTACTTCTTTGGTTTTTTCATCATGATTATCTAATGAAACATTAACCTCTATTTTGGTATTAGGTATTTCTTGAATCAAAGCATTGATATTATTATTGATAGCAACGAGGGTTCTGTACAATAAATTACCTTCTCTATGTGCTGTTATATTAACCGATATGTCGACTTTTGTTTTCACTTATTTTCTCCGTTAGTTAAAAAATCCACAACCTTAGTTCTTGCACGCCAGGTTCTTGACCCTTTTATTTCTTTTAGTTGAGCCTCTACTTGATGTAGTCGCCCTATTAGATCTTGTTCTGTTGCTATTCGTTCATCAATTATCTTCGATTTTTTGTCGTTTTCTTGTGCATACACCGCTATATTTGCACCCAAAGCCTTTACTCTATCTTCTAAATAAGAGATCTGCTCCTGATTATAAGTTAAATATATATCTATCAAACCAGGATATTTCTTAATAGCCTCTTGTGTGCGTCCTTGACCTCCACTTGGTTTTGATACAATTAGCTGATTTATATCATTGTAAACTCTTTTATAAACGGCTTTTTTGTATTTACTATCATCTCCAAACATATCGTTAGCCACCTTGTCCAACGCAAGAAAATACAAACCATAATCATTCCAAACTCTGTATGGATTATCTTGTGTAGCCCACCAAACTCCCTCCTCGTGCTTTCGATAGGCAGACATAACCTTGTTAAAAAATTTAAGTCTTCCAAACTGCGCATGAAACATATGCAAATACCAATCTGCTGGCATAACATCAACAGGACAAGCAGAATAATCTGCCTGAGACCTATACATCACCGAATTTGTGGGTATATAGTTTTCTGTGATTAGCTTATTAAGAGTAAAGCCCTTTTTTATATTTGGATAAATATATTCAGCTATCTCACCCTTTTCGTAAAATACCTTTACTGGGTGAAAACACAAAGCATAATCTGGGTGAGCCTCCATAAAATCTACTTGTTTCTGTAACTTTGTTAAGTCCGTCCAAAAGTCATCACCCTCACAGATGGCCAAATACTTACCTTTGACCTTTGGCAACAGATATCTAACAATCATATTTCGTTCACCTTTTGAGTATTTGTTTTCTTTTTGAAAAACCGGCTTAATAATTTGTGGATGTTTTGTTTGATATTCTTTAATTATTTCAGCTGTTCCGTCTGTTGATGCGTCATCATTAATTAAGACTTCAAACCTAAAGTTTGTTTTTTGCCCCAAAATGCTATCTAAACACTGTTTGATATAATGCTTTTGGTTATAGCTTAACGATAAAACCGAAACCATTATCTTTCTTTTATTCATCATACTTTAACGATTTTAATATAAAAATAGGACGATTAAGAAACTCTCCGAGTCTATCAACGCGCCTAATGTTGTCTTGATTTAAATTTTTATAGACTATTTTCTCATTTTCTTCTTGAGCTATACCTATAGACTCAATTTCCCAACAATTATCGACACCCCCCTTTATAAAATTAATCATTTCTTGTTTTTGCCCATGCATAAAAATTGGCTTCTCTGTATCCCCCATCCAGTTATAACCCATCTGAAAAACTAGATATTTAGTATTTTTTGCTAAAGGGTTTAATTCTTTGGTGATTGTTGTCTTTACGGCATTAATGCTTGGTACCCATTCTCCATAATCATCACCAGTATGATGCAGTACATTAAATAGTAGGGTAACATCAAAGTGCTCCGAAAATGTATTGCTAAAATTAAAATACTCTCCGACTACCTTAAGCTTGTTCTCAACTTTAAGGACTCTGGAAGCTAGGCGTACAAATTCTGAATGAGATTTATTACCTTCATAGTAACAAACCTCCTCTGCTCCTTGTTCCAATAATTCAAAAGAGAAAAAGCCAGTATTACCACCGATGTCTAGAACTCTCTTTTGTTTAAAATTGATGTTTTTGGTCAAGAATAATAATCTCTCCCTTTCAAATCTAGATTTTGTGTTTAAATTATGAGCTCCTAAGATTTTTTTTAATGAATTAGGTAAAACTTGGTAGTTAGAATGTTTACTATGTTGCCGATAGTAATTCACCAATTTGTTTTGTGAATCAATCATATTTTCTCCAGATCATAAATTTCCCTTGTATCCACTCTATTATATATGTCATAAGCACTCCATACACTATTCTCTGCAAGATAAGTTTCTTTGTCATAGTTATGAAATACCATCTTGGAGATATCATCACATACTCCACCCGACCAATAATACCTAGCCCCCTTATTCATCTTCGCGTGTTTGGGCTTAGAATCTATCACACCCCAATCAAGCAACATATCTTCAAAGAAGTTTACGCCAGCATCTACAAAGAGTTGCGAAGGACCCCAAAACCTAGGATTAGCCTCGATCATAACATAATCATCTTTCTGTCGACTTACTTCCACCATAACAAGCCCACGGTATTGTAGTTTAATAAAAAGGTTTTGATATTGTTCTGTAATTTTCTTATGGTGTATATCGGCTAGCTTGGCAGCAACGATAGACCTTCCGTTTGGCTGTTGAATGAGATTTTCTTGAGACAATTTAATAGCTCTACCATTTTTATAAAAATAAAATAGAATATATATGCTATCCCCCGACACATATTCTTGAAAATAAAAATCTCTAGTATAATATTCGTTTTTAAAAGTGCTAAACTCGGCCTCATCTCTTATAAATACCGGGGAATATGTTTTATTGTTAGTCGAGAAATATTTTTTTGGCTTAGCTACAAATGGAAATTTGGCATTACTATGAGTATATTCGCCAGGAATAACCAGTCCGTAGCTTTTGCATATCTGCGTAAAGCTGTATTTATCCGATATCTGTTCATAAAGCTCTTTGGATGGCAAAATATCGTCGTATCCTAGCTCGTGGAACTCTTCATAGTTTTCAAGCATAAACCTATTTAAGCCCTCCGTTGATGGCGCAACAATATATTTTTTTGCATCCAGTTTTTTCTTTGCAAGATCAATACACTTAAAAAGTTCGTCTTTATTTAACTCTTTTTGTTCTCGTATATATATTACTTTGTTTTTATACTCGGTACTCAATATAGTGTCTTTTGATGAACTAGCAATTATTACATAATCAACATTTAATTCTGCCAATGTTCTTAAAAAGGCGACAACGGCTCGTTGGTTATAACCAGAAAATATAATGAGTGCTTTTTTCATTTACGATCTTATGTTAACTTAATCTCCCTAATATACTATGGGACTGTAGTCGTTTCGGAGGTTTTTTAAATCTTTTCTCTTTGCAACTTAGAAGTCCAACACTCTTTGTTATCTTAAACATCTGTTAATTATCTCACAAATATTAATTATTGTAGAGTCGTCAAGGCTGTCATATAACGGAATACATAATATACGCTTAGCAATATCCTCAGATACAGGACAAGAATATTTTGATTCTAAGTACGGCAACATATTTAAAGATGGATAAAAATACCTGCGTGGAAATATATCGTTTGCACTTAATGCCTTAACCACCTTTTGTAACTCTTTTTGGTTTTTTAGAATAATTGGGTAGTAGGAATAGTTATATTCTGTCCCTTCAGAAATTATTGGGTGCTCAACTATATTTGATAGATAATTTTCATAATACTTTGATTTTTTCTTTCTTTTTTCAATTATTTCGTCTATATATTTAAGGTTGCATAGCCCCATTGCCGACTGAAACTCATTTGCTTTTGCGTTAATACCAAGCTGTATATGTGTATCTCCATTGTGTCCAAAGCGTTTCGCCAATTCCACCCTATCGATAAACTTCTTGTTATTAGAATATACGGCACCCCCCTCAATTGTATGAAAAAGCTTTGTCGCATGAAAACTCAGTGTTGATATATCGCCATATTCAAGAATTGATTTTCCTTTATATTTAACCCCAAAAGCATGTGCGGAATCATAAATAACTTTTAAGTTATGCCTTTTGGCAATTTTATCAATCGACTCTACATCACAGGGATTACCAAAAACATGAACCGGCATGATTGCTTTTGTTTTTGATGTAATTGCTTGTTCAATTTTTGATGGATCGATATTTAAAGTGGTTGGGTCAATATCTACAAAAACAGGAGTTAAATGCTCCCATAATATAGCAGATGTTGTAGCAACATAGGTAAAAGGAGTTGTGATAATCTCTCCGTTATCGAAATCTAGTGCTCGCAATGCAAGCTGAAGAGCTAATGTACCGTTTGTAACAATATTAACACCCTCTTCTTTAACATTAAGATATTCAGATAACTCACTGCGGAATCTTTTTACTAATGAGCCGTTGTTGGTCAATTGATTCGAACGCCAAATGTCCTGAAGATATTTTGTATATTCATCTATGGAAGGTAGAAAGGATTTAGTCACATATATGCTCATTTATCAACCCAATTACCTCTATGTATTAACAAGCCACCCATCTTCTTGTTGTTATGGGTAACGACAATTTCTATAGATCCAAGCTGTGTTGTAAACGCTAATAAACTCTTGTCCTTTAATTTAAAAACTGTCCCTGATATTTTAAATGTTCCTTGCGTAAATTGATTTAATGGTAATTTGTATGTAAAGCTGTTCGTGTTTTTATTAATCTTCTTTGGTGTTACGCCAATAGAATTATGCTCTAGAACCGAAACGTTCTCATATAACACACCAATACCAACATATAGAGGTGTGTTATCAGTCTGCTTATATACAATATCAAACTCAAAGTCTTGGTCTCTTGTTAAAACCAGCGGAGATTTAGGTATTAGTTTTAAGTCCACTACCGGAGGACTTAGGCTAACTCTTACTTCTTCTGATTTTTTTGAGCTATCTTCAATTTGTTTATCTTTCGTATGGTTTGGCATATTGTCTAAAGTATATTGATTTGCAATATCTGCAGGGTTCCCCATACTTTTTATCTTTGAGTGTTCTATCAAAACTGCCCTATCACAGTACTGCCGAACATCTTCCATACTATGAGTCACCAAAACAACCGTTTTACCATTTTCTTTTAAGGACTTGAAGTATTCTTTACACTTGCGCTGGAAGGCTTCGTCGCCAACGGCGAGTACTTCATCCAACACCAATATGTCTGTATTGGCACGAATCGCTATTGAAAAAGCTAAACGTACTTGCATACCAGAACTGTAGTTTTTTAGTTTTTGATCCATAAATTTCTCAAGCTCGGCAAAAGCTACAATTTCATCGTACATTCCATCCATTTCTTTACGGTTAAAACCAAGTAGTGATCCGTTAAGATAAACGTTATCTTTGCCTGATAGTTCTGGATTAAAGCCAACACCAAGTTCTATAAATGGAGTTAGCTTACCGTTGACATGAATTGCTCCTGAATCTGGAGCATATATTCCAGATATTAGTTTTAGTAACGTGCTTTTTCCGCTACCGTTGCGCCCTACTATGCCAAAAAATTCACCTTTTTTTACTTCGAACGATATATTTTTAAGTGCAGTTTGTTTTTTGTATCCTTTTTTCTTACGCCTAAAGTTAATGATTGCACCCTTGATTGTTGAGTTCTTCTCATAAGGTAACTTAAAGGTCTTTGAAACATTATTCACAGATATCGCAATATCATCACTCATTGGTTGTCCCTTCACTTAAAAAATAATCATAAAAATTATCTTTGTTAATTACCGAAAACTGTGTATCTCCATATTCTTGGATCCATTGTTTTGGTAGCTGACTTGCTTTATTTGGATTCCACTTTGCTTCAATAACAAATAATTTACCGTCTTTTTCTTCTACTAAATCGATTTCTTGTTTTTCCCAAGTTCGCCAAAAATATTGATTTCTTTTTTTACCTGAATAGCTTAATTGTTTTTTTCGTTCTACAACTACGAAGTTTTCCCATAGTTGACCTATATCGTTACGCATATCTAATGCATTGAAATTATTAATAATTGCGTTACGAACACCGACATCATAAAAATAATATTTTGATTTCTTATTGATCTCACTTCGTAAATTTCGTGAAAACCCGTTTAGCCTAAAGATTATGAAAGCTTGTTCTAGTAAATCTAAATACCTGTTTACCGTATTTTTACTTATTCCCAAAGTTTTACCAAGCTCTTCCATTGAAACTTCCCCGCCAATCCGAAAAGCCAATAGCCTCAACAGTTTAAGTAATACGTCGGATGCTCTAACCTCCTGAAAAGCCAATATATCTTTTAGTAATAATGAGTCTACCATCTCTGCTAAAAACCGGCTTCTTTCGTTATTGCTATTAGCAGTAATGCTATCAGGATACAATCCGTATATCAAGAATTGTTCTTGCAACCTCTTCCATGCAACAATTGCAGGCTCATCTTTTATACTATCTATCACCTCATTTGCAGAAAAAGGATATAAAAATAAGGTTGTTTTTCGTCCAACTAAAGGCTCGCCCACTTGTCCTTTTAGTTCAAATGAAGAAGATCCAGAAACTAATACTGCAAGATTTTTCCTTTCATCATTAAGAATTTTTAGGCTTTTGCCAATATTGTCAATATTTTGAGCCTCGTCAATTACTAATAAATCATAGCCATCAACATATTGCGACAACAGGCTAATATCGTTTACAGAAAAGTTATTTTGTGTACTAAGGTTGTCTCCATTATATTTAACAATCTTTTGTTTTGCTTGATTATCAGCAACATAGTTATCGATCAGGGTTGTTTTTCCGGTTCTACGTGCGCCATAAAGAATTAAGGTTCGACCATTTTTGATATGCTTTTCTAGCTCTATTGACCGTTCTATCATGATTATAGTATACCACGCTGACGGAAATTTATCGATTTCGTCATTTTATATATTCTCCGCAAAATACTTAGATTCTTTTCTAAAGTACCAAACGCCAAAAACAAATATAACACCTGTTAGTATTATTGGTATTAATGAGTACCATCCGCCATCAAAAACTTTCCAAATAGTAATAGTCTCTTGAGTAACCATGGCATATCGTATACCTTGAATAGTTTGCGCCATAGGGTTCATAAATAATACCTTTAAGGCAAGTTCGTTATGTATCATTGAAATAGGATATAGAATTGGTGTAGCATAAAAACCTATTTGCAAAAGGACTTCCCATATATAACTAATGTCTCGGTATTTGACGAATGCTGCAGACAAGAAGAATGACATCCCTAACGAAAATATATAAACTTGTAGTAGAATCAGTGGAACTAATAATATTTCTCTACTAACATCAACTTTATTTACCACCATAAATATAGTGATCACCATCATTGTTAATGATAGGTTTATGACAGCGGACAAGCTACTGGATATCACTACAATCCATCGTGGTATTTTTATCTTCCGGATTAAATCACCTCGTCCTACTATAGAAGTCAAACTAAGTTGGGTCATTTCTGTAAAAAAGTTCCAAACCACTATACCAAGCAACAAATAGACAGGATAGTGTGGAATTTCATCGCCAATTTTTAGAAACTTAACAAAGACTATATAAAGAATTACGAACATCAGTAGTGGCCTGAGGAGTGACCAAGCATAGCCCAGCACTGACCCTTGATAACGTAGCTTAAAATCAGTTCTGACAAGTTCTGCTACTAACGCCCTGTTCTTCTTGGAAAGTAATTGTTTCATATAAGATTTACCCGACTTATTATAGAATACTTGCATGCAGTATGAAAACTAAAGTTGTTGTAGTAATCAATCGTCGTGTAATGAGAGTCGGGAGTAAGGCGTAAAAAAAGAAGGTTCAGAACCTGCGTAATCCAACGTTGCCGAGCCTTCAATACTTGTAATATAACACTGTCTATCTTACGAGTTCAATAATATTTTTGCTTTTGTCGATCAGTACGATTCTTTTGATGCTCTTTGCTAGACGAAACTGGTAATTAAGTATGTTCTTAATTCTGGCGATATGTATTTTGGTACGCCGAGCATCAAATACTATGTTTTTTGATTGCTCTTAATACCCGTTTGTAGTTGCTGTTCGATGTTTTGTTTGTCGCACCCGTAGGACTCTTGAGATCCCATTTTACCCCATCGATAATAAAGTAGTGTGTACCGTTACTACATGTAAAGAGGCTGTCGACTCGTTACAGGCAAAGCTTCAAGAATTATGGGGTAGCTATTTTAGCCTAGGTATTTCTGTATGCGTTGCTGATCTTCACGGTTTTTAACATTTTTGGCGTACAGCTCAATGAATGTTACAGCTCCATCGCTTATAACAGCTATGAATACTAATCGAAGCTTACCGCTCATTGAGCGTGTTTCGGTATCCAATCGCATCTTTATCACTTCATGTGTCTGTGACTGGTGTAAAATTGTGGCTCGCTTACCATCAAAAAACAGTGATCGATATTTTTTTAGCCTCTCATCGCCTCCAGGCACATATAACTGTTCTATAAGTGCATACACAGGCATTAGGTCAGACTTTATAGTTCGCACCTTCTTGCTAAGTGTTTTTACGTCTTTCTTAAACTCTGGGCTCTCATTAAAGTTCATCTTCTGGCTCGGTGACAGCAGTTAGTTTGGTACGGTAAAACACATACCGGTAATCGAGCGGTTTGCCCTGACCCGCCACCACCCATGGCGTATCATAGTGCGATAACTCTGTTAGCTCCTTGGCCGTCTTATCGCTCAAGCGGGCAAGTGTTTCATCTATGTGTCTGAGCTCGCGCGCAGACAGGCCATCAAACAGTACTGGCTTTGTTGGCAAGTATTTCTTCTGCTTATTCTTAAAGAAATTGGTTTCAACAACCTCAAGCTCGCCTTTGTTCTTCATGCCCTCAACAACACTCTTGAATTCTGCCACAGGTGATGGGCCGTAATGATTGTGGATGTAAGTTAAACCGGTTATGGACTTACCGTATTTTTCGTAGTAATCAAAATCTATGAAGTATAGCAATTTGTATAGAACAGTTTCACCTACATTTGGTTTAGCACCGACTTTTTCAAGAACATAAGAGAGCACCTCACGCAGTTTGTTATGGTCAACAACCTGTATTGTTTCTCTAGGCTCTAAACTGGGCCTGCTGAAACTAACTGGTTCAACAGCTTGTTCTACCGGCACTTTGCCTGTAATTAAATCAGGTGGAGAAATCTGATAAAACTCAGCGATGGCATTAATCTGACTCAGATCCGGTTGTCTCTTGCCTAACTCTAAGTTGGCATAGGTTGCCCGTGCCATTTGTAGCTTATCTGCCACGTCTTGTTGACTCAGACCTGCCTTGTTGCGCAGTGTTATGATTGTCTTGCTGAAATCCATGATGAACCTTTCAATTTATACCTTACAGTATAACTTATGCTACATTTTTGTGCAAGAATTTGGTACATAATGTTGACCTCCTCTGTTATTTTTGTTATAATTCGCAATGTAATTATACCTGGTTGCTACACACAGTGTGTTCATTATATAAGGAGGGTGACATTATAATTTGCCATAATATTATTTATTATAGCAACAAACTTCTTAAGCTCATTTCTTCGGCGTCTTCATCCGTAAGTATCTTGCTCCAAATCTTGTCGGTGGGGTGTGTGGCCTGCTGAAGCTTATCTAACGTAGTAGTAGCAAATAACAATTCCTCGTCCCACTGGTCATCCAAAATGCGCTTTATTTGCTTATTAAGCTTTTTTTGATTTTTCTCATCTTGGCAGATGGCTACAATTACAGGAAACTGTTCTTTTTCCTGCCACTGCTCACTATCTTTGAAGTTCACGTAGTTCCTAGTTTTTCTGACGCTAACAAAGAATGGCTTAGTGCCATCCCAAATATCAACGAAGTAGTGTTTGGATGGTGTACTGCCTCTGCCTGGTATCTCAAGATGAAGATCTGGTGTCCAAGCAGGATAGTAGCCGTACTGTGCTATATAACTTTTGGGTAGTATGTACATTTTATGTATGTTGCCAAATATTTCACGAAGCTTTTTGGCTATTTCGGTGACAGTGATGCAATGTCTCAAAAAGTCATCAGACACCGTCTTGTTCTTGTACAAGCTTTTGGTTGCCCACTTGTTAGTAACACCGGGCTTGAGTCTTTCCAGCTCACGAGCACCTTTTGGTGTTATGAAGTACTCAGCAGGTCTGCCAGCTAGTTTATAGCTTTTGTCGTAGCGTTTATCAATGAAACCTTGAGCTTCTAGTACTTGAAGTTTGTTTTGTATAGCTTTCTGGCTCGATTTTCCCAGTGTATGAGCTAACTGCTTGGCGGTACAAAAACGATACCAATACAGTATGTTCAACGTTTCAGTCTGCTGACCATTGAGTGGTCTACGATACTTAACTGTACTCATATGTGATACCAATATAACTATCAAAGCTACTATTCATATATTTAACGAAATAATACACCCTATTAATATATAAACAACCCCATGCCACTCTTTTCATTATTTCTTCTTTATATTTATATAAAAAGAAAGGAGAAGATAAAGTAAAGTTAACAGGTTATATTAAAAATTGATAGCATGGGTATCGCAGTATAAGTTTGTGTTTATCTTTTGGTGTGTATTATTTAAGTAAGTAAACTGTACTCATCATAACAATATGTCTATTTGAAAACCCTAATAATATACTAATTATTATAGAAAAATCAGTTTTTTGTACTAAACTGGTGCTTAGTATGAAAACTAAAGTTGTTGTAGTAATACCTAATTGGAATGGTCAAGACTTTATTGTTGAGTGTTTACGGTCATTAGAAAAACAAACCTTTAAGCCTAAGATTGTGGTAGTAGATAACGGTTCGGTGGATGATTCTGTTCAAATAATTAAAGATAGGTTTCCTAATGTTGAGTTGTTGCTACAAAAAACTAATCTAGGTTTTGCTGGTGGGGTTAATAAAGGCATTGACTGGGCTATAATGAATGATTATGAATACGTAGCACTGTTTAATAACGATGCTGTTGCTAGCAAGGATTGGTTAAAAAACCTGGTCACTGCCGGAGATAACCATAAAGAGGCAGGCATTATTACCGGCAAATTTATGCGCATGGACAAAAAGCATATCGATAGTACTGGTGATTTTTATACCGTTTGGGGAATACCTTTTCCTAGGGGGAGAAACCAATTAGATAAAGGTCAATATGATACTGCTGAGTATGTGTTTGGTGCCACAGGTGGAGCATCACTTTATCGCACGGCAATGCTCAAAGAAATTGGATTGTTTGACGAAAGGTTTTTTGCCTACTATGAAGATGTAGACATTAGCTTTCGGGCCCAACTAGCTGGCTGGAAGGTCTGGTATGAACCAGGTGCAGTAGCCTATCATCATGTGTCAGCAACTAGTGCTAGGTTGGGTGGGTTTTCCCGTTATCATAGCACCAAGAACTTTACCTTACTTTTTAATAAAAATATGCCTGGTAGTCTTTTTTGGAAATATAAACCATTGTTTTTGTATGGCCTTCTACGTATGCTTGGAGGAGCAATCAGAGATCACCATATCGGGTCGTTTATTAAGGGTGTTGCGAAGTCTTTTGTGTTGCTTCCGAATACTCGTCAGCAACGTAAGAAAATTCAAGGCAATCTTACTGTAAGTACCGAGTATATCGATGGCATATTGTATAAAAGCAAACCCCTCAAAATACCAAAGATTAATTAGTTGTTGTAAAACTATTGGTGCATAATTAATACCGATGAGTAATATCAGTCGTGATTCGATATTTCTGAAATATTGTTTTCTTTTTTTTGTAGCAATTATTCCGTTTTCGGCACTACTTACAACCATTATTGATTCTAAGATTAATAATATTTTGTTGAGTAGTAGTTTTGAAGAGGTTATTATTGTGCTTTTAACACTACTTTCAATAATTATCCTTGCAAGACACAAGGAATATCGCTCTAAATTCATGAAGGGTTTAGGTAGTGCATTTGGTATCAGTCTGCTGGCTTTTACAATATACTGTGGGATATTTTTGCTAATCAAAGGAATAAATCCAGTTAGTTTTGTGGGTTTTGTGCTTAATGTTCGGTTTGTTGGAGTAGTACTATCTGGAGCGCTGTTGGGATTAATCTATAAAAAACAACTGATTAACGACGTTAGCAGACTAGTTGTAGTCTGCGGTGTGATTAGTGTGGTTTTGGGAATAGTCATGGTTCTATTACCACCAAGATACCTAACCGGCCTTGGCTATGATGCGTCTGGTATAGATAGACCAGGAAGGCCAGGTGCGCAATACTTAGTCAGCGCAAACCTTCCAATAAAACGCATGCAGGCTGGATTTCGTAGCCCAAATTCTTTGGGTGTATATTTATTAATCCCGTTTGCTTTGGTGTTATTTAATCAAGTAAAGCTATTAAAACGTAATCGGTATTTGGTTCTATCAATTGTAGCGCTTGGTGTTGTATGGTCATTTTCGCGAGGCGCGTGGATTGGGTTATTAATACTTGCTGGCTGGTACGTGTTTGTTAACAGACATCTATTATTATCGAATCACAAAGCTCGTATTGTGTTGGTGTTGAGTGTTGTTGTGGCCTTGTTAGGTATTTCTGCCGTTACGCTTTCCCCAGTTGGTAGATCTTTACTACTTCATCAGACAGATAATCAAGCTAATGGATCCACGGAGCTTAGATTAAAAAGTTATGGTAGCAATATGAGGTTATTTGTTTCTAATCCTCTAGGTCGGGGTCATGGATATGCCAGCCCAGCAGGAAGACTAAGCAATAACAATTCTGGGGCGTATGTTGTTACAGAAAACTCGTATATACAATATGGGCTAGAGCTAGGCGTTGTTGGTTTGTTGTTATTCGTGGCCTTCATGGTTGCAACTTGGCAACAAATTAGATGGTTTAGTCCACCAATCTCGCGACAAGCATATTGGTCCCTGCTAGCCACTATCGCAATCATTGGGTTATTTATCCCTATATGGACAGAAGAATCGGTTCCAATAACCTGGTGGGCACTAGTAAGTTTAAATATAGGCTTGGGTTTTGTGTCACAACTGAAACATGCCAAAAATAGCACTTCTTAGGCTATTACTCTATAATTCTATCTATTATGTCTCGTCATATCGTAATAGATAATCGTATTTCTGGTACTTCAACTGGTCGATATTCTGACAAACTTATTGAACATCTTCATCTGTTAAATCCACAGTACAAAATAACCGTTATTACCACGCCAGAACGAAAAGGTTATATAGAAAAAATTGCACCATCGTTTCAGGTTGCTACATCAAACTTTCGCAGTTTTAGTATTGGCGAACAATTTGGTTTACTGGCACAAATAAAAAATCTAAAGCCTGATTTGGTTTTTTTTAGTATGGTACAACAACCATTGTTGCTTTCGGGAAAAACTATAACAATGATGCATGACCTAACCGCTCTCAGGTTTAAAAACACACACCAAAATAGCTTTGTTCAAGCCTTTCGGCAACAGTTATATAATCTGATGAATTATGTTGTTTGTAAGAAATCCTCTAAGATACTTACTCCAAGTCAGTATATTAAAGATGATTTGATGAAAAAATATAGTGTTAGTAAAGACAAGATTAACGTAACTCGTGAATCTGCCGATAAGATATCTATCTCACCACAATCTTTTAAAAAACTAACAAATAAACAGTTCCTACTTTATGTTGGTCGAGCTCAACCACACAAAAACCTTCGTAATTTAGTTGAGTCATTTGCCTTGGTTCAACAAAAACACCCAGAGTTAGTGTTAGTGTTGGCGGGAAAGATAGATTTGGCATATCAGGAAATTATTAACCTGGTGGACCAAAAATCTATCAATAGTGTAGTGTTTTTGGGATTTGTCGACGATAGCCAGCTGAAGTGGCTTTATCAAAACGCTGAGTGTTATGTTTTGCCTTCGTTAAGTGAGGGGTTTGGGTTGCCAGGGCTTGAAGCAATGGTTCATGGTTGTCCGCTGGTTAGTAGTAACGCTACGTGTTTACCAGAAATTTACGGCAAAGGGGCTTTATATTTCAATCCTACTGATGTGCAAGATATGGCAGATAAAATTAACACTGTATTGGATGACGAAAAACTTCGTGATCAGCTAATTAAGGCTGGTTATGCTCAATCAAAAAAATACTCCTGGTCAAAAATGGCCAAAGAAACCCTCGACGTATATAAACAAGTTTTAGGGGATAGTTAAGCTACTGTTTTAACTCTTCTTATTTGCTTTAATAATTACGTGTCTATCGCGCCCCTCACCAACAGATTCGGTAGCTAAACCGTGCTCTGATGCCACCTGATGAATAACCCTTCTGTCGGCTGGGCTCATTGGGTTTACGTGATAATCCTTGCCACCACTCCGCACCTCTTCAATCCATTCTTTGGCCTTTTCGGCTAGGCGATCTGCTCGTTGTTTTTTATAGTCCGCAACATCAACTACAACCCTGTTATGGGCATAATGTTGGTTTCGTAAGGCACTCGAGATTATTTGTTGCATCGAACGCATAGTGTCGCCTTTTTGACCAATTAAAAACCCGTTAAGGTGTGTTGATGGTACATGAAGCTCAATAACTTCTTCATCGCTAGCAGTAGCGTAAATATCTATATTTAAACCAAAGAAAGAGATGATATCCTCAAGGTATTTTTTAGAATATTGTATTGCTTCTTCAAGCGATTCATTCAAGTTCGTCGCCTTGTCTGTGCTGGTTGTTGAATTAATTGTCATTTCTTCCTCCTTTTCTTACTTTTTTTGGAGGTTTTTGCTGGTTTTTGTTTTGGTTTTTTAGGAATAATAACCTCTCCCTCGATGACGCCATCCTTATTTGGTTTGCTGATGTTTTGCTCAAGCTCTTCTTCGTCTTTTCGTAGCACCCTAGATTGTTGGATAATTGCCACTATGCTAGTAGTTAGCCAATATAAAGGCAAAGCTGCCGGCAAGCTAATCGTAAATATCAATACGAAAGCTGGAATCATAAATTGTGTAAACCGGCCAGTTGCGGCGGCCATTTCGCTTTGGTCTGCTTGTTTTCCCTCGCTGGCTTCGCGCAATATGTCTCTTAGTTTTTTCGATTCACTAGATTGAGGCATTAGTTGCTTTCCTTGGAAGTACTGGGCTATGGCGCTCAATACCACGAGAATTAGTGCTGGTATATAGATTGCTCCTCCACCCTTAGGAACTGCAGATTTGGATAGATCGATAATGCCAACTAGTGAGTTATCGAATTTCGAAGGATCCGCCAGCAACTCCTTCATCCACGGCAAATGTTGAACAAATGGATACGAAAAAGTATTAATAATATTTGGGTCGTGAACGATTTTACTGATCGCACTGTATAAAGCGATGATTATTGGGAGTTGCAAAATTATTAAACCAACCGATGAAAACGGATTAATTTCCCGTTCCTTATAGAGCTCCATAACCATTGCCGATTCTTTGGCCTTGTCTCCTTTTGAGGCTTTCTTTATTCGTTTCAACTCTGGCTGGAGTTTTCGCATTGCTTTAGCATGATGAAGTTGCTTCTTAACCAGTGGCCACATCGCTAGCCTAATAAGAATGGTGAATATTACAATTGCCACACCAAAGTTATGACCTGGCAGTAGTGCATATATCGCAACTAAGATATTGAAAATTGGCTGAACAATTAAAGTATTAAACATTGGTTTTCCTTAACATCTAAATCATATAATAACATGAAATAACCCCTGTTGATAATTAATTACTCAACTAAACGAGCTGATGAATTACCGGTTCGTATTTTTTAACAATCTAGAGATGCTCTCTTCTAGATTGTTAAATCCTATATCCTTAAGTGTTGGACTATATACAAAAAACACTAGGTCAATCGGTTTAGTGATTTGGGTCTCCTGTAACCTAACCGCCTCGTAAACTCTTCTTCTAATGCGGTTCCTGACCACCGCGGATCTGCTGACTTTTTTACTAACCACCACTGCCACACGAAACTTGTTATGTTGGTTGTTGTAGATATACTTGAGCGCTAGGTTGTTGTCTCTAACAACCCTACCTTTTGACATTACAAACCTTAGGCTTTTGTGACCATGAAACCTATGTGATTTTTTTATCACAACCTCGCCTAAGCCTTATGCTGAAAGTTTTTTACGGCCTTTTAGACGCCGTCGTTTTAGAACCTTTTGTCCGGCTTTTGTAGCCATGCGCTTAAAAAACCCGTGTTCCCGTGATCTTTTTCGCTTCTTCGGTTGAAATGTTCTTTTTGGCATATTCTTATATTGTACCTTTTTTAAGTTAAAAAATAAAAGTCTCGCGTTGGTCACGAGATCATATTGCATAATTAACAATATTTACCCCAATAATCTTATCAAGATATCCACTGATTTTCAATAGTTTTACACAATTTCAAAGAAGTTTGTAAATCTTGTGGAAAAATTTACTTCTTTGGTGAATGATTTTATTAAATACTTTGGTGTTGTTTAAAAGGCTGTGGAAAAACCCTTGCTTGATTGCTATAGTATGAACCAGTAATTGTTAAGACGAAGAGGGTTGAATGCAAGAATCGCTATGGCAAGCTGTTTTGGGTGAAATAGAACTGTCTGTTTCGCGTGGTAGTTTTGTCACCTGGTTTAAAAACACTCGTATAGTAAAACAAAAAGACGGCGTGTTTGTAATTGGTGTTGGAAATATATTTATAAAACAACAATTAGAAAAAAAGTACGACCCACTAATAAAGTCCACGCTAGAAAAAAATGGCATGAAGCCCAGAGCTGTGGAATACAAAATTGTACCTGTTTCTGCGGTACATCAAAAAATAGATGACTCACCTGTAATATTGACACAAGACAAAAAGCCTAAAAATAATCCAGTATCTGCCAACAATGCCTTGTCTCATAGCTACAGACAAGGGCTCAACACCCGTTATACCTTTGATACTTTTATTGTGGGTGGGGCAAACGAGCTAGCATATGCTGCCTGTCAAGCAATTGCCAGTAATCCAGGAACAAAATACAATCCTTTATTCCTCTATGGAGGGGTAGGAATAGGAAAAACCCACCTAATACAGGCGGTTGGTAACGAGGTCATTGCTAAAAACTCTGGCGCAAGGGTTGTTTATGTATCAACTGAGCAGTTTGTGCAAGAATTTTTAGATGCCATAAGATACAAGAAGAATACTGATTTTGCAGGATATTACAGAGGGGCTGATGTATTGATTATTGATGATATACAGTTCATTGCTGGGAAAGAGAAGACTCAAGAGGAGTTCTTTCATACGTTTAACGCTCTTCATCAAGCAAACAAGCAAATTATCATTAGTAGCGATAAACCACCAAAAGACATTCCTACACTTGAAGATCGCTTGCGATCTCGTTTTGCTTGGGGTATGAGCATAGATATGCAAACTCCGGATTTTGAAACGCGGTGCGCTATCATACAAACCAAGGCAGAGAGTCGTGGCATTGAACTACCTAGCGATGTTGTGGAGTACTTATCTCAAGGAGTCCGAACAAATATACGTGAGTTAGAAGGGGTATTAAATCAACTTTTAGCTATGTGCGAAATGCGTGGCACTTCACCAGATATTACTATGGCTAAAAGCTTGCTTAGTAACACAAAAAATAGGCCGCGTCATATTAGTTCAAAGCAAGTTGTTGAAAAAACCGCTAAATATTTTCACATAACAACCGATGAAATCCTTGGCCCAAAAAGAGATAAAGATATTGTGGTACCGAGGCAAATCGCAATGTATCTTCTTAGGAGTGAACTACATCTTAGTTTCCCAATAATTGCTAGAGAATTGGGCCGAAAAGACCACACTACCGCCCTCCATTCTGTTGAGAAGATTAGCCGAGAAATGTCAGCCGATAGTTATATTAGAGAGTCTATAAACCAAATTAAGGAGAGACTATATGCATAACTGTGTGGAAAACGTATGTACAAACTGTGTCAATTTTTTTGAGTTTTGCACGGCCGTTTCTTTTAATGTTTTAGGTGTGTTTAATTCTGGTAGTTTTTCCAAAAGAAACTACGCATTTTTACACAACCCTTCCACTTATGATTCATATAAAAATACTCTGTTGAATACGTTTTTTGCACACTTTTCACATAGCTTACTACTAAAACTACTAATATATTAATAAGAAAGGTTAATAACATATGGATCTTCAAGTTACACAAGAAAACTTAAACAAGGCACTTAATAATGTTGCTCGAGTAGCGACTGGTCGAACTACCCTACCGATACTAAATAACGTACTAATACAGACAACCAACAACCAGCTTCGAATTTCGGCTACAAACCTTGATATAGCGATATCTCAACAGATTGGTACGAAAATCAAAACAGAAGGCTCTCTAACTGTCCCTGCTCGGCTTTTTCAAGACTTTGTAAGTAACTTACCAAAAACCACTATTTCCCTGAAACAAAACGAAAACAGACTACATTTATCTGCGGAAAACTACAAATCTATAATAAATGGTACTGCTATTGATGACTATCCAATAATGCCGGCTCTACAAAGCGAAGAAAGTTTTACGATATCAGCTCAAGAAATGAAACAGGCTTTACAACAGGTAATATTCTCCGCTTCCAGTGACGAATCACGGCCCGTGTTAACTGCAGTCTACCTCTATAGCTATAATGGCAAGTTAATTATTGTAGCAACCGATAGTTATCGTTTAGCAGAAAAGACTATTGGTGATATAGATAAAGAAGTTAAATTATTGATACCTGTGTCTGCGATGGGTGATCTACTCCGTATTATCAACGATCAATCTGGTGATATAAAAGTTTCGTATGATGAACAGCAAGTGTGTTTTAAAGTGGATAATATTGAGCTCATCGCTAGGCTAATAGAAGGAAACTATCCGGATTACAAAAAGCTCATACCAGAAAATTTCTCCAAAAAGGCTGTTGTTAGTAAAAAAGAGTTATTAACAATAACAAAAATATCAGGGCTTTTTTCTAGAGAAAACGCTGGCAGTATTAATGTTTTGATATCTGAAAATAGTCAATCACTATCTGTTAAATCTATAGCGTCACAAGTAGGAGAAAATGAGTCTAAGACCCAAGGGGAAGTTATTGGTGAAGGAGATATTACACTAAATTCAAGATACCTACTTGATGGACTACAAGCAATAGAAGGAGAAGATGTTAGTTTTTGTTTTAATGAAAAGCTAGAAGCAATAATTATTAAGAACGAAATAATAAGTAACTATGTTCATGTAATCATGCCACTTAAAAGCTAGAAAAGTATAATATAAAGTATGGTGCTTACATCGGTTAGATTACAAAACTATCGATCTTATCTAGATAGCTCCTTTGAATTTAACCCAAGTGTAAACATTATTGTTGGACCTAATGCTAGTGGTAAAACCAATCTTATTGACGCTTTATATCTATTGTCTACTGGGACACCAACAAAGAACTCCAAAGAACACATAGTTAATAACTCACAAGAATGGGCGCGAGTAGATCTATTAACAGATGATAATTCACAACGAACCGCTCGTCTTAAACGTGATGAAAACATTATATTCGATATTGACGGTAAGCGGTTTAAGAGACTTGCTGTAGATAGAAAAATACCGGTGGTGTTATTTGAACCAAATCACCTATATCAAATAACAACCTCGCCAGAACAGCGTCGGCTATTTATTGATGAAATACTAACAAAAACAGATAAGCAGTTTTCTTCGATTCGAAACAAATATACACAAACACTTAGACAACGAAACAGTTTGCTTAAACAGTCTCCAGAAAATATTAGAAAGCAAATTTTTGCCTGGGATATAAGACTTTGTGAGTTAGCGAGCGAAATCGTTAATAAACGAAAGGAAATAATCAAATATTTAAATACTTATACTAGTGATATATATAGTAGAATTGCTGGCAGTAATCATCAGCTTCAACTAAAATACGAAAGCAAGATAAACCAAGAAAGTGATTACTCAACAAAACTACTAAAAATACTACAGGAAAATATCGAATTAGATAAACAACGGGGGTTTACGGGGTTTGGGCCGCACCGAGATGATCTATTGATTAGTATAAATGATCATGATATGCGCGGAGTGGCGTCTCGAGGAGAAACAAGAAGTATCCTACTAACACTAAAGATTATAGAAACACAAATACTTGAAGATATACATAACACACCACCACTACTGTTATTAGATGATGTTTTTGGGGAGCTTGATGGATTACGGCGTAAAAGCCTGATTGAGTTTATATCAAATAACCAAGCCTTTATAACCACCACTGACGCCGATATTATTTCACACAACTTTACAAAGAATAGTACTATAATCACTGTTTAACCAATCAAGTAATCTTGAAGCAGAAGTAGCACAACATCCTAATAACTACATGTTGTTTATATCTCTAATAATATAGCTAGGGGTATCAGGGCTACTAACTTTTGAGACAAGAATTTGAGGGGGGTTAGTTACTACAACCCATCGTGAATCTTGTTTTTTTAAAATTACTCGCAAGGTGTCATTATTATAAATGTCAGTACTTTTAGAGACTAAGGTTGTTCCATACCAGTTTCCTTGTTCGAAAAGCTTTCCTTCCGAGATAGTAAAATATTTATCAACAGTCGGTAGTTCTTGACGTAACGAGCTCAATATACTTTGTTTCTCACTATCTAGTAAGCTTTTGAGCTTTGTATAAGTATAGACGCCGTTAATATCCAAAGTATAGGGTTTATCCCCAAGATATATTTTTTGATCTATTTTGTTGTAATCATTATTCTGGTTGCTGACTATACGATATGTTCCTTGAGGGAGTTTAAGTGTGGTATTTTGTGAAATATTACTAGCTACAAGTGAAGACTTATTTACTTCTAGGTTATCTTCTCCAGACAAAGCTCGATATATATTAATAGACAAACCCCTTGAGTTGTTAGGAAAATTAATAATCAGATCCCGCTTTGACAAGTATTTATCAAGATAAAACCAAGATAAAACCAAGATAAAACCAACAAAGATTAATACAATCAAACGTTTCATTATTCACCCCCTAACCCTTCAGACAGAGGATTATTGTAGTTGATAAAATTAATTTGATAATCTCCAGGATCAATACCCCAACTCTTTATTGTATTTATGGCTATGTTTCGAAACTCGGAGTTTCCTGCGTATACATCGACGATCACTTTATCATCTTCTGACATTCGATATTCTATATCATAGTCTGGCATCCTAAAAGGAAGAAACTTAACTATAGGATTATTGTTAGCTAGTTCTTCACCCTCTTTTTGCAGTTCATAGCCAGAAATTTTCTCAAACTCCATATACTTTTCATTATTTTTTTTAGCCCATTCCTTTGCTTCAGCAGAGGTTGGTGTTAGCGAAATATTAAGTTTCTTTTGCTCCGTCTTAAGTTCTATGATTTCTGTGTTTGACGAGAATCCATCTTTAGAAACCCTAATTGTGTATCTACCTGGTGGAAGGGGGTTTGATCCACGTTTTCCTGGCTTATCGTTGATAGTGATGTTAGCATCCTCGGGAAGTGTATTAATAACTAGCTTTAACCCATCATTTCTATCTAATACAATCAGGGCGTAAACAATAGATAAACCAACACACGTAAATATTAATAAAAACAACAAATAATACTTTTTCATTTTTTTCTATACCATTCTATGTCATTCGAGAGTGGGTTCTCGCGACCTGCCATAGGTGCTCGAGTGTCCAATGACGCCGACGCTATATCATCACCGAAACCTGCCTGAGTACCAACATACATAAACGTATGGCCATCATTAGCCCCACTCGAGGTTACTCTGAAAGCAACATCTCCCGGTAATAAGTCTATTGTCGAAAGAGTATTACCCCTACCAACTAGTTGCCAGTTTTCTCTTGCCCATTGCAATTGCGTTGCTGTAGCTCCCCCTTTCCCCGCATTATTGTATCCTGGTTCATAGCCACTATCCAACATTACACGTGTTACAAATCCACCACAATCAATACCCGGATATCTAATACCTCCAATATATGATCTTGATGCTTTTGCCCTAGATATGGCTTCCGCATACTCCGATTTGGGTGTAACAAACCCTCTGCCACGATAGTCGGGCCAAGCGTACGTTAATGCTGTTGCTATTGCGTCACCATTACCTTGTGGCATAGATGATCCGGATCCAGAACCACATTCTGATGTAGTATCTTGACCGCTAGGTGGCATTGATGCACGCACACTATTTATAATGCCCGAGGCATATTTAGATTTTTGATCACTAGTTAGTCCAGATGCGGGCGCTCCAACCTCGTTATAAACCCACGGAATATCATCTGCCCACAACTGCATTAACGACAAGTCTCCAAATGATGGTAGTCCGCGATCTTTTGAAAATGAACTTGCTTGGCCAACCACTTTTTTGGTTACTCCAGACCCACCTCTTTCGGCTTTATCACGTTCTGTAGCAAAAACATCACTTATCGAATTGCTAGTATCTGCAACTTCTTGGTTCGTGAAGGTAACTTTAATATTTTGATCACTAGAAGATTGTCTATATCCTCCTACAAATTGAGGCCAAACCTCTGCCCAACCCTCGAAACTACCTGAACCAGAGTCAGAATGAAGGCTAATTCCCAAATCAACCTTATTTGCTTTAGCGAGATCTATCCTCTGGCGCTTAGAAACAGCATCGGTAGCCAAATTTTTTAGCATTACTACCTTATAGCCTAGACCCTCAAGCTGAGTCTTTACTTGGTTAGCTACATCTTGCATGTCTTCACGTTCAGGAGAGTTTGCTGTTTCTCTGTCCCCAAGTTTAGTTACGGGGTCAATATAATTGTTGACAACTGCACCATGTCCTGGATCTAGGGCGATAATTTTGCTAGATGCTGAAGATGAAGATGAAGCTAGAGGTGTGGATGTACCACCAACCTTCTGTAGCCAAATATCAAATTCGGGTGCCTGTTTATATTTTAGAGGTATGTCAGACCCTACACCCTTTTGCATATTTTCTAACATCATATTTCCGTATTGTCTAGGAGTGTATTTATTGCCCGCTTCGGGATTAGGTACGACATCCATCCTTGTGGGGTCGGTCAACGCAGCAGGTAGATAGTGGTTAATGGCTAATTTTGCAAAGTCTCCACCCAGGCTATTGAAAACCTGAGTGTATTCAATATAAGCAACAGCATCTTGAACCTCCTCTGGTGCTTGTCCTGCGCTTGTGTATTGACCAGCTGGGCCATACAATGATGCACGAGCCTTCCAAGTACCACTGACGTATTGATACTTGCCGGACGCAGAAGATCCGCCAGCTCCTATAGTAGGATTTCCTCGGCTTTCTTGATAAGCCAAAACTTGCAAGAATCGATCCAAACTTCCTCCTGATAAACTAACAGAAGAAGACGATGGGTCACATTGTTCATAATCGTAATACATTATTCCACCATCTATTAGTTTCTTTTGTTCGGCTGAAATTGCGAATGCGGTGTTTTGAAATACAAGAATAGAGCTTATGAGGCATATCACAATAAAATATACATACTTTTTCATACTAATTGCCTGACGTAGACCAATGCCACGACTCCTTAGGTAATTGTTTTAAGCCAAAACTTTCTGCATTCTTTGATAGCCAGTTCCATGTCGGGTCTGTGCCTACACAACGTTCACCCATCATATTGTTTCTACAATTTGCAGTGCTATTCCTGTTTGAATCAAGAAAGTCAATTGCTTCCCCAGATTGGTGTACTGACATACCTGGCATATTATAGCCACTATTACCACACTTACCACCCTGTGGTTTACAAGCTTCGGTTTGGTGTTCATTGGTTCTAAAACTACTTATCGCAACAAGATTTACACCTTCGGACCTAGCCTTTCTAACCATTGCGACAATTTGTGAAGATATCGACGAGCTAACAATCGCTTTATTTTCTGCACCGTTGATGTAATATTTTGATCTAGGTATACTTTCGGCACTATCACCATCAATTGCTTGAATAGGTAGTTCGTCAATAGCGCACAGTGTAATAACTTGTTTGGTTCCATTAGTATAACCGTCTACTTGCCCTATACTACGAGAACCCTCTGCGCATGTAGAGTTTGAAGATGCAACCGGTGTTGTGTTGGTGCTAGTGCTGGTTTTGTTTTCTAGTGCTATATTTTGACACGAAGTCTCATCGATACTTTCATAACAAGCAATACTGTTAATGGTAATATTGTCTGCCACAAACATCCGATACCTTAAGAACATTTCGTCCTTGTTACTCGAGCCACAAATATTCTTATTTTTTTCCCGATCAGAATACGATGGTGCTTTTTCGTAAGTTATTTTACCTGTTGAAGGTTCAATCGTTGTACCAAAACAAACCTTACCATATTTTTCGTTTAGTTCAGCTAGATGAGGCTCAACAATGTCAGCATTCGCATAAGGGTCATCAACCATAGAGCTCTCGCGTTCACTAATACTAAAACCAATCTCCTCGACACCATAGTCATAAACAGAAGTTTGTGCACTAACCTTCGGGTTGAGTCGAATTATACTGGAGCTAATGTTTCTTATAAAGTGGAGTGGACTTTGTACTATAGAAGCAATGGCGGTTTGTGAATCATAAAGTGACGTATTTTGGATCACGCCTTTAGAAATCAAAGAATTAGCATCCTTTACATCAAATATCCTTGCATATAAAGTTTTTTGTTTGTTTTGTTGTAGAATTTCGTTTCTCGTCTCATTGGCTAGTGCAATACTTTCCGATGGTGTCAATGATCGTCCACCCATACCGGCCATAGTATTATTGTTGGCTAAAAATGCTCCAAAATTAGCATAATTACCCAATGTTCCACCGGTTGCTTTCGCGATTGATATTGCGGGACCTGCTAACGCCCTCACAAGGTCATCCATAAAAGCATTAGAGGCCACCTGTTGAACGACCTCCGATCCAACCTGAAGGGCCAGACCACCAATTCCCGTAAAACTAACAGCTAAACCTCCCGCCGTAACCAGAAAACCGCCAACTACAGACGACATTGCACTGCAAGCTTGAGAAATACCGGGTACTCCAGTTATATTGTTTATTACCTCAAAAAATGCGGGTCTCTCCTTTCCAGGCTTTGTAGCGTCATCCATTTTTGTTCCAACCCCAGGGTGTCCCAACTCTGTTTGAATACTTTCGGCTGACATCCAGGACGTATTTGTTTTTTTGTCGTAGAGTTTGTCTGACATTGCCCCGATTTCCTCCATGTTTGTGTCTTGCCCAGATTTTATTTGTTCACCAGTTATATTAATATCCATACCGGTTCTTATTAGGGGCTGGATAATATTTTCTTCTTGCAGGGCACTGACTTGATCTCCTATTGCATCTAATCCACAAAATATACCTAGTACTGCTGTTGCACCTATACCCCAACCTAACTTGGCCTTTATAGAACTAGCTCTGGTTTTGACATCAACAGAAGTATCACGAGCTATTGCCTGAGCTTCTTTAATCTCATTATCTAACTCCCCTGCCTGCACTTTTTCTTGTTCTGATGGAGGATTTTCTGGGTCTTCTTTGCCAGATGATGTTTTTATGTCATCTGGAGGTTTAGATCCCTCTTGAATTTTTTGTGCTTTCTCGTCTTGTATTTTTTCTTTCCATTCCTTGAATTTTAAGTTTGTTCTTTCGTCAACAGACCGAGCTAAATTTTTTAATGGATGAAAGTTTACACCCGACCTAACTTTTAACATTCTTTTAGCCAACGCACTACTTACTCCATTCATTTCCATTGCATCTACAGCACCATTCACTGCTTGACGACGTAACTTTGCGCTTGATACTTCTGAGGAATCGGTTGCTAGGTCAAGGTGAACTTTACCTCCTGATTTCGGGTCTTTAGGAAGGTTTACCCCAGAGTCTGCCTCAATATTTGCTATTAGTCGTTTTCCTTCTGGGGTTTCGGGGTCAATGTTTATTTTATTAACACGCCCTGCTTTTTCGTTGTATTCGATTTCAATGCCTGCTTTTGATAATTTTTTCTCATAGTGGATAGCCACTTTATTACCAAGCCTGGACATATTATAGTTTTGATTACCTTTCTTTCGACCCGTAGCGTATCTGAATATTTTCGCTGTTCGGGAGTTACCAAAACGCTCACTGTTACTAAAATGGAACTGACTTAATAGTTGGGAGAATTGAATAAACTGTAAAGGTCCTGACATAAAGACAAAAAACCCAACCCCACCGCCTATCAATAATCCAGCAGCACCACCCCCAGCAGCGGCTTGTTTTTTTGTGATTCTGACTTTCCTTGGCTTCTCCTGAGTGGCTTTTGATCCTTCTTCATTCTCTGGTTCATCTTTTGATAAGGCAGACTTTTCTTGGTTTACAGATTTCGACCCTGGACTTGTGTTTCTCTCACTATCTTCACGAGATTCAGCATTATATAGTTTTTCTAGGTCATCAACCTCTGCTTCGCGACGCTCTGGATGAACCCCAAGATCGTCATGATCACCGTAACGTCCTTCCGCCGGGTTGTATTTATCGTCTTGTTCTTGCTTTTCTTTCAGTGTTTGCACAAGTATCTCCACAAGTTAACTATTGCATTGGTGGTGGGCCGTAGTCCTGGCTGTTGTTTAGTATAGGTTCTGGGTTGTTGAACGAAACCTCACCTTGTACTGGTGCTACCCCCCCCTGTTGGTAAGCCACTTGTTCCTGAATTTGTTGAACTTGTTTTGGGTTGGTGGTGATTAGCTGAGTCTCGGTTGGGCTAGCCATAATTTGAATATGAACATGATTTTGTCCGGCAAAAAATAATCCTTGACCAACCGGGAACTGACTGAGTCGTTTTCGTTCCTCACTTGTTAACTTAAAAACATCGGCTAAAACATCAACCGCAGAAGGCGATTGCTTGAGTAGTATTTGTAGTGATGAGTTAGCAACAATCGCTCGCCCCATTCGACTTCCCATGAAATCTTCCACATCCTGAGTTATAGTTGTGATGCCTAGATTATACTTACGAGCTCGTTTTGCTAGGCTAAACATAAAATTAGCAGAGTCTTCATACTTCATTAGTTGCCACGCCTCGTCTACGATTAAAATACGTTTCTTTTTGTCTGCTTTTGTTCTGTTCCATATGAAATTCAGTACTATATACATTGCTACTGGTCGTAGCTCATCTTCAAGATCGCGGATATTAAACACAGCTAACTGATTATTGATGTCAATATTTGATTGCTGAGAGAAAATACCAGCGAATGTACCACTAGTGTACTTCCTTAATCTTTGAGCAAGCTGAGGCCCCGTTCCACCCATATGTAGAAGCGTATCATAGAGGTCGTTTATTGTTGGTGGTGGTGAGTTGTGTGTTAGGGGGTCATTGGTGATTCCGGCTTTGGCATAAGTTTCAATCAAGGCGGCGTCCAGATCGGCTTCTTCTACAGGGCTAAGAGCGGGGGCAACCATGCCACCCCCAGATTGCATTTGAGCTTGAGCGCCACCCATCATTAATCGTAATAAACCATGTAGTGTGATTAAGTTGCTACGCAGTGCATTGTCAGCTTCTTCGGTGTCGACTACTCTTGGTAAATCAAAAGGATTAATGCGCGTTGAGGAGTTTAGGCTAAGACGTACATATGCACCACCAACAGCTTCGGCCATGCGTTGATATTCGTTTTCCGGATCTATAATCACAACTTCTGTTCCAAACATCATACTTCGCAAAGCTTCAAGTTTAACAGTGAAGGATTTCCCGGCACCGGATTTTGCAAAAACTACCGCGTTACTGTTTTCTAGGCTAAATCGATCAAAAATCACCAAGCCAGAGTTATGCATGTTTATGCCATACATAATGCCGTTTTCTTGGGTAAGGTCGGCACTAGTGAACGGAAAGGTAGTGCTCAATGCTCCAGTGCTCATGTTTCGTTTAATTTGAAGCTGATCGGTGAATTGTGGAACTGTACTACTCAAGCCCTGTTCTTGTTGTGAAGTCGCGGGCTTAGAATAAACTAACTGTTGGCCAAGAAGTGATTCAATTTTATGCGTTACGAATTCTAATTCATCAAGGCTACTAGCGTAAATCGTAAAGTAAAAGCCAAACCTAAAGAACCGTTCTTCACCAACTTGAAGTTTGTCTCGCATTTCTTCAGCATCCACAATGGCTGCCTGCTTGCCTGGGTCACGAACCCTTCCCTTCTCGGCATCAATTTGTAAGCCAGCCTCTAATTGGCTAACCTTTTTGCGAAGGTTCTCTAACACCACCTGGCTTTCAACCGGGTAGATGAACATAGACATATCAATAATCTCATCAATGTTTATCAAGCTACTCAGCCATCCGGTATAAAGCTGTCTAGGGTAACCGAAAACATAAAATGTTCTAGCATGCCTTGTTCCGATTTGGAAATACGAAGAATTAAACTCCAATGAACTCGGGGCAATAAAATCACGAAGAGCAGTCACACCTTTTTGAAAAGCTGTGTTAACCTCTTGTTGTTCGCGCATTGCTTGTTGTTGGGCAATAGCTACCGGGTCAAGTGGTTGTTGTTTTTTGCCGAAGGCCATTATCTAAGCTCCTTATCTAAATTAGGTTGAGGGGCGTGACCCTCGCCCTTAGTTACGACTGGTACGGCTAAATCATCAAAATTCTTTAACTGTTGACGTGTTGCAGTGTCAGGGTTGTAAGTATCGTAATACAGTTCGATTAATTCTTGAGTATCTAAGGGAACACCCTGCACACCACATTGTTGCAAACTAGCCAATACTGCTTGAATGCGATTTCTTAACTCGCTTTTGGCCGCTCCTAGATCTGCTTCATTCACCACGACATGCTGTTCTTTATTGTTGAACAGATTAGTTAATCCAGTAAAGAAGTTTTTACTCTGAGTAATTGCTTTCTTAACATCAGCTTTAGCATAAAATGGAATAACTAAGTAAAATCGTTTGTCCATAATATTAGTCTGCATCGATACTTCTGTAATAAACCCAATATAATCTTCCATTAACATGGCTAGAAGCATGTTGTCGTGCTCGCTCCTAATTTTGTCTAATCTTTCAATATAAGGACGAATATCGATTCGCTCAGAGCGGATAAATATTTGAACATCAAAGTATAACGAGTTCAAGAAGTTTTGATAGGCAGCCTCGACTGCTTCTCTTTCCTGGGGGCTCATTAAATCAAAGTTAATAGATTTTAGCATGATAACTGAACGGAATGAACCATCGTTCATGATTACTATTCCATCACGAATTTCAGCAAACTGTAGAGTATTCTGGGTGCTATTAGGGTTGGTTTTGGTGTTAGCAAAGGTTTGTTGGTTGGGTGGGGTATTTTGCTGATTGTTGAGGGGCGATACCATCCCTGGTTGGGGGTATGCTTGAGCGCCAGGACTGGCTGGAGTTTGTATGGGGTATTGTGGTTGATTCTGATCTGGATTCATGTGTTGTTTTGCCCACCAGCGATGACTATCGTCAAACTAATGAAGCGAAATAACAACCTCATCGTCATCATCGCGCTTCTTGAGGCGTTCAGCCTCGTGTGCAATAGTTCTAACAGAAAGTCCTTCGCTATTCTCGACAAGATTTAGTATAGCAGGGTCGGTCGTTGGTGTCACTGGTGAATGGACAGGACTTTGAGTTTTTGTGATTTGAGTTTGTTGGTCCCCGATCGGGTTAATGGTTTTTAAACGACTATTAAATTCACTAGGCTGTGATTGCTGAGCATGAATTTTCTTGAGAAGATCTTGCTCTTGTTGTTCTGATGGTGGCGCAACCCTGGTTTGGTTAGACAGCTTTTGAGAATATTTTTTAAGGTTTTCTTCTATTTGTTGCTTGTGCTCCTGGGCGGATTTGTTAATCATCTGATCCATAGCTTGAGCTCTGGGGCTGGTGGTGGGGTCTAGCATATCGGCAGTTGGCTCTGTGCTGATTGACGGAATATCCTGCGTGTCTATCTCAAAAAGTCTGTCACTAGATTGGTTCTGTCCAACAGCATACATATTGGTGGCATTTTTTACTGCCCAACCTCTAGTATCTAAGGTGGCTGACAGTGTTCTTAAGCGACTCTTGACCTCATCTTGACTGTAACCTTTAGTAAGTTGTTTTTCGACCTTTTTAGGGGCTGTTATGGTGACTAATTGCTGAATACCAGATTGATCCCAAATTCGTTTGCGTGGCATAATAAAAAAACGTATTTTGGCTAGCAACCAAATTTCAGAAGATTGTTGCCCACCTAGTGGCGCTGCTAACAAGCCAAAAAATAGTGCTGGCGGAACAAAAACTATGCCTAAAAACCAAGCACTACTAATAAATAACTTAAAAGCTACAAAACCCAGAGCGATAGTGATCGCCGCGTAGATAAATTGTCGCAAGCTTAACGGACCAAGTAGCTTGTCTTCTGATTCGATATCTTGAATTACTTTATACTGCGCCATTTATTAACCTACTCCATTTCATTAGGGTTTTGAGACTTGTATGTTCTTGCATTTTGTTTGGCTTCTGCTTCTTTTTCTCGTACTGTAACTGTTCTTGTAGGATCTTCAACCACCCTAGTTTCTTGAGCGCCAGTTGTTGGATTGGTTGTTGTCTCTTGCATCTTTGGATGTACATCCTTTTTGGGTCCTGCTTCATAGTGTGCTTCAACACGGTGATGTGTGCTACTGCCATCTCCCACGACCTCTTCGATTTTTCCAGCTACATCTCCGGTTGCGTTTGGTAGAATGGCCTGTGATTCTTCGTGAAATACTGCAAGAGCATCATCGTCACCACGATCGAGAAACGCTTCATGTATAGTATCAAAGGAGTTGGCTTGTGAGCCAGCGTGTTGATAGAGAGAACCTTTGTTCCATCCTGCAATTGCTTGTTCGGATGCTGACTTGCTTGAGTCAAGTGCACCAAGATCAAATCTCCCACCTTGGGTACGCATGCCATATGTAACTTCGCTCCGCAAGTCTTCTGCATTAACGCCAGTAGCTGCCGCCACTGCATCAATTCTGCTATTAAGCTCATCGATCCCAGCCAAACCTTTGTAGTTTCGGCCTTTGTTCGATGCCTCGGCTTTTAGGGCAGCAAGCTGAGTGTGGGAATTGAATCCAACAGCCTTTGCTGCATTAATACTTTTATCAATTTTAGCTAGTTCGTCTGCTCGGACACTTCTTCCTTCGCTTCGAGCTTTTCTTTCTGCGTTTGCGAGAAGTGTGGCTCGTGCAGCTTTTTCGCTACCAAGCTGAAGCGCAAGTCTGGCATCATCATCGTAGGTAGCTTCAACAAACTTTCCATCCTTGAGAAGTTCGTTAGCAGATGCGCTGGAGGCAAGAGCCATCCTTTGTTTACCTTTCCCTGTCATGCCATAACCAGTCCAAACTGACTGCCCAGACATTTGCCCAGCCCTTCTTAAGCCACGAGTAAACATATTTTTATCAGACCCATAGCCACCTGACTGGAATTTTTCTTTACGAGCACCCCATTTTTGTCCTTGCTTGGCCGTAGAGCGTTTGCCTGCCCAACCGGTAATTTTTGAACCCTTAGAGCCAACAACGTTGGCAACAGCTCCAATCGCCCCACCAGCGTATTGGAAAGTCTTAGATATTAAGAATAATGGTGCAAAGAATATAATGATTGCCAAGATAGTTTGTACGCCCGAGGGCAGATCAGTCGCCACAACTAGGTGCGCGCCAATTCTACCTGCCGCTACAAGTAGTAAAATAATTGGATACATTAGTAGAGCCTTGCTGAGCGTGCTCCACCAAAACTTAAAGAATCCTTCTGTGTTGGGTAATATCCATGCCACAAGTGCCAACGGAGCTGTCAATACCAGGGCAATAATAATAATTTGTCTAATAGCTAAAGTAAAGAACGCAACAACTAAAGCTACTAAAATACCAACGGCTAAAGCCAGAGCTCCAGGCGCACCCGCCAAAAGATATGCCCCACCACCTAGTAATAATCCAGCAAAGGTACCACCTCCACCAGCCTTCTCAAGAGTTACTCCTATATCTAACGCATCTCTACCTCCAAAAGGCAAATACATGAGTCCTTCTAAACCCCAAGATACTTGATTAATAACATTTATCAAGGTGGTTATTAGTGGCCAAGATAATTGAATTAAGATCACGGCTATAACCAATCTTGGCAATACTTTTTTGATAGTATAGGCATCAAACATTACTTCCCTCCCCCAACAGCCTGACCAATAATCATAACTAAACCTACAGCAAACAACATAAATGTAGCTATACCTCTAAAATATGACCAAGACTTGTATAATCCCTGATCATCAGAAGCATTCAGTTTTATTACGTTAACATTCAACAAACTATCTATATAGCCAAACAAAGTATCCATGCCACTAGAAAGTAACTCTAACCCACTACATACAATCCAGCCAGCACTTAGTTTCATACGCTCTTCACAACTTTCTTCATTTTCACCAGAGCCAGTGCTTGTTAGTGAAGAAAGGTCTCCGATGTCTTGATTGTTGTTTTTAGCTTGCACCAGTCTATCATTAAAGCCAGATGCATACTGGTTTATCTTGTCAATTAATGTTCCGCACGATAAGTTTCCGTCTTGTGCAAGACCTTGACCAACATCTATAAACTTCCCCTTACCTTTATCCATTTTATAGACTTTTTCTTCCAGGATAGCATTAGCGTTAGGAACTTTAATGACCGCCTTTTTGTCTTCATCAATACTATTAATATCGTCTTCATTATTGACTTCGGTTGCGCCACAACCCTTTTTGAGGTTTTCTAGATAAAGTACATATTTTGCGGCATCTGATATGCTGACTGTACATCCATTCTTAGGCGTACATGTCACAGTTGTGTTGCCACCTTCGATTGATTTATTTAAAAACTGGTTAATGACATTGACCTCTCCAGATGCAACCGGGACTTTAAGTTGCCAAAAGTTTCCGCTATTTTTTTCATAAAAGAGATTCATAAAGGCTGTATTACTAGAAAACCCTACCATGTTCACGGCGCTTGACACCCAGGAAGCGTCATTGCAATTTGCGTTGCCGTCACTTGGCTTAACATGATGTCCAACAAATACCTTTTGATTAATAAAGACTGGTAATTCCGAACTTAGGTTATTTGTGGTAGTTTCGGAACTTAATCCCTCGCCCGTTTGACCCTGAAAACATGCGACCAATGCGTTAGTAACGGTATAAAGCCTCGCTTCTCTTGATAGAGTATCAGTTAGTGTGGCTTCTTGAGCACGGACACTACTTATAACATACGGTGATATAAACCCAAATGTCATTGACATTGAAAAAAGAATTAAAAAAAGTAAAGATATAGTTTTATTCAAAGCTTTAGCAGTTTAGTTAACATTGTTCATTATAGTTTATAGCTTACCTTAATAGCAATATATATTAATTCTTCCCTCCCCCAACAGCCTGACCAATAATCATAACTAAACCTACAGCAAACAACATAAACGTAGCTATACCCCTAAAATATGACCAAGACTTATATAACCCCTGATCATCAGAAGCATTCAGTTTTATTACGTTAACATTCAACAAACTATCTATATAGCCAAACAAAGTATCCATGCCACTAGAAAGTAACTCTAACCCACTACACACAATCCAGCCAGCACTTAGTTTCATGCGTTGTTGGCATTCTGAAGGATTACTTTCATCTTCTTTCTTTTCTTCACCATACGCACCAACAGAAAATTTACTTTTATCACAATCAACTTCTTCATACAAAGGCCTATTATTATCTTCAGTTACCTGTGATCCATAACACTTATTTGTCTCTGGGGGGTTTCCATTTGGGTATGTGGCATCTTTAGGGCAAAGCTTTTCTTGCAAAACCCCTCCAAGTGCCGTAAAGCACTTGGTGTTTGGATAGGAATTTTCAATAGGGTTGCTTTGATCTTCTTGTTCAGATTCTGGATTTGTGTTTTGTTTGGGGCGGTACTTTGCATTAATTTCTAACGCAAGCAATTTGCTATCTCTGCATCTTTGGGGTTCTTTTTTGTATTGACATTCATTTCCTGCCTGTATCATATTTGTGTTTCCTCCCCAATGTTTGTAAATGCATTGTGGGTCGTTTGTTTTGGAGCAATCCTCAATAATCTTGTATTCAACCGACTTTTCGAATTCTATATCGGCAGCATAAATGGTAACTGGTTGAAATAATATTGATAGTACAGAAGCGCTCACTAAAGAACATAAAACCGCGACGAATATATTCTTTCTTATTATGTATGCTGGTGTTTTCATGGTATTTATTCTTGAATCTGTAGTTACAATATATCATTACTGGTGATTTATTAGTAATGTAATAAACCATATTTTTTGTATAATATACGAAGATGGCTCAAAAAACAGATTTGAATTTTGATTTCATAAATCAGCAACCTAGCGTACCGGTAAAGAACAGGGTTTCTACGAAGGTGAAAATCTTGGGCATTATGTTGATTCTTCTGTTGATTATCACAGCATTTGGAGTTATCTTTGGAAACAACAAGCAACAAAAAGTGGCTAACATTGATCCGAATGCATCTGCCAATGTGCAGTTTCTTCAAGCAATGTCGACAGTGGATGAGGTTAATCTGGCGAAAGCTAGGGAACTATTGTCTGATGATCTGCAATCAAACCAGACAATGGCCGTAGGTGCATTACTGCGCTTAAGAGGTAGTATTGATTTTGCTACTTGCAAAGAAACAGAGACGAAACAGGGCGAACAAAGCAAGACGAGCCATTATTATAATTGCCAAACAAGAGATGGTAATAGTGTAAACCTAGAGATAATAAACAGTGATAAAATAGAAGCTATCAGGATAGAGGCATAATTTATCATGGGCAAACTACTTAATAAAAGATTGGGCGCTACACTAGTTTATATTATCGCTATTTTGGGATGTTTTGTGGCGACTAAAGCAACCGTAAGTGCTGTGAGTGGTTGTTTTGTGCGAATTAGTGAGGGAAACCAGATCGTTAAGCTAGATAGTTGTGATTATCAGAACTTAAAGAACATGGGTTTTAATATGAAAGGTCTGCCGAATCCCTTAGAAAGCAATACTAAATGTTATGCCTGGGGATCCGATGCCACCAAGAAGGGTAACGAAGTTAACTGTGAGATTAATGAATATATTAATGCCAAGCCTATGTCTCAAGTTGTTCAAGAAAACGCAGTTGCATCTAAAAACAATACTAACTCCGCCAAGAATAACGATGATAATACTAACTTTGATACAACGTCAGTATATACCGATAAAGATCGTGACAAGATCGTGAACTGTGACTCCCCGTCATGTATAAAGGATAACCCACTTGTTAAATACACGAAAATGGCGATGAATTTTCTATCCATTGGCGTTGGTGTTGTAGTAACGATTATGATTATTGTTGGTGGGATTCAGTATGCATCTGCAGGTCAAAATCCACAGGCTGTGCAGGCCGCCAAAGGAAAAATTACTAATGCTATAATTGCTTTAGTAGCATATTTCTTCCTTTATGCGTTTATTCAATACCTGATACCAGGGGGTGCATTTTGATCGGTCTATTTAAAATATTTGCCTGTAATCCAATGGATTCAGCAAACTCGTTCTTTGGGTTTCCGCATTGGTTTGAATATCTTGATGGTAAAACTGATGCTTTAGGAAAATGCGTACCAACATTCGATCCCAACCAGATTAACGATTTATGGGGAATTGGCCTAGCGGGGATCGATATACTGCTTTATGTTGTCGGGTTTGTGTCGGTTGGTTTTATTATATACGGAGGCTTTGTATACATGACAAGCAATGGGGAGCCAGATCGAACTAAGGGGGCTAAAGATACCATATTGAATGCTCTAATTGGTTTAGTAGTAGCTATTGTTGCATCTTCTGTAGTGTCATTTATCGGAAATAGCATAAAATGATAGACATGTATTTAAAATATATTGCTGAAAGTATAGCCAACCCAAACGAATTGGTTATTCCTAAGTCCGAAGCTACAAACGGACAGATTGAGGTCTTGTTGCAGTTGGTATTTACTATTGCAGGAGTGGTTGCGGTTATCGTGATTATCATTGCAGGAATAAGCTATATACTTTCTGCTGGAGACCCTCAAAAGACCGCCAAAGCTAAAAACACCATACTTTATGCTTTGATCGGGCTGGTGGTTGCTATTCTAGCAAATGTAATTGTATCTTTTGTGATTGGGAGGGTATTCGGATGAGTAGGCTGACACTTGTAATTACTGTAATAGGGTTATTGATCGGGCTGATTGTCTTTTATCCAAGAATAACCTATGCTGAGGATCCTTTTTCAGGAGTTTGCAGTGGTCGTAGCTCCAGTTCAAGCGCATGCCAGACGCACACTACCACTAACCCACTACTTGGTCCAAACGGAATAATTACTAAGGTTATAGAAATAATGATTATGATTGCAGGGGTTGCCAGCGTTATAATGATAATGGTGGGTGGTTTCAAGTATATGGTGTCGAATGGAGATTCCGGAAAAGTTAGTTCCGCAAAAGACACAATCCTGTACTCAATTATTGGCCTAGTGGTTGTTGTGATAGCTCAAGCAATAGTGTCATTTGTAATAACTAGACTATAATGATTAAACGAAAGGATAAGATTATGAGAATAAGAATGACAATTTTTATTTTGATGTTAGTCATGACATTTTTGGGTGTATCCTTGCATACAGCTTCAGTAAGAGCCTTAGATCCGAAGGAAGCGGCTTGCCAGGGTGTTACCCTAACAGGAGGTAGTTGTACTACTGATTCTAGTGCAACAGAAGGAAAAATAAACAGTACTATAGCCACGGTTATTAATATTTTTTCTTGGATAGTGGGAATCACAGCGGTAATAATGATAATAATTGGTGGATTTAAATATATAACATCTCAGGGCGATTCTGCTAACGTTAGTGGCGCCAAAAACACCATCCTATATGCAATTATTGGATTGGTGGTTGTCGCTATGGCGCAAGCTATCGTTAAATTTGTTCTTAATAAATTATAGAATAACTACTTGAAAATGCTTATAAAAATATAGTAAAGTGTAATTAATCCAATAACGAAAGGAAAATACCTAATATTATGAAAAAGTTAACTAATAAAATAAACGCCTGGCTCATCAGCCTTTCTTTAGCGCTAGTACCTCTAGCTATTCCGGTGAGTATTCATGCTCAAACACCAAATATTCAACAAGGCCTTGAACAAGGAAGCTGTTTGAGTACCGATCAGAGCTGTGATGTAAGTGGCGCAGAAGGTACAGTCAATGACATAATAGCTACCGTTATCAATATATTTTCGTTAATAGTAGGTGTTGTTTCGGTTATTATGATAATCGTCGGAGGGCTTAAGTACATCACTTCTGGGGGCGATTCTGGAAACGTCAGTGGAGCAAAAAATACTATTCTTTATGCGATAGTTGGATTAGTGATCGTCGCTCTTGCTCAAGTAATTGTCAAGTTTGTTCTTAATAAAGTTTCAACTACATAGATAGTGGTCACAGTTTCTTAAAAAAATAACCCTAGTTTTAGGGTTATTTTTAAAATGGCATACTTACATTTGATATGTAGTATTTATTGAATCTGGATCTTTTTAACGGTATCTTGTTTTACTTTAGTGAAAGAAATAGTCAATACACCATCTTTTAGGACTGCCTCAATTTCATCTTCTTTTACGGCAATTGGTAATGCTAGGCTACGAGAAAACTCTCCCCAATAACATTCTTGCACAAAATAATTAATTACATCATCTTCATTCCCTGCTGATAATGTTCCACGGATGCTCAGTGTATTGTCTGCAATACTGACATCAAGATCGTGCTTGTTTACACCGGCCGTCCTAGCCTTAACCACAAGTTTTTCTTTAGTCTCAAAAACGTCTACTGCTAGCTGTCCAGGAACAGCTTCCTCTTCATCCCATTCATCCTGAGCAGGTAATGGTGTTTGGTTTTGTTGTGGATCTTGATCCGTGTCTTGTTCTTGAATAACCGCAGTTTCTTCAAATTCATCCTCACCCAAGAATGCGGCAGTAAGCTCATCTTCCATCAACAAATCATCATCTCGTTGCTTACGCGCCATAGTTGTTACCCTCCACTATGTGTACTATTATTAACTAACTATCTTTTTAGATTTTTGTCTTATCTAGAAGTATAGACTACAATAAGTGCTTAAGGCAAATTCGTAACATATATTTACAACACAATAATGACAACAACTATATTAACCAGGATATTAGATTTTATAGCTCCAGAGGTATGCCTAGAGTGTAATAGTGAGGGAATAATTTGGTGCGATAATTGTAGGTTACAATACGATCCCTTGCCTAGTAGATGTTTCTTGTGTCACTCAATTACAAAAGACCACAAAGTATGTATAAAGTGTCGCAAAAACACAAAACTAAATGCGGTGTATGTTTATGGTGAGTACAAAGACATCAATCAGCAACTAATCAAAGCATTTAAATTTGGCTATAAACGTCATGTTGGTTTGCCAATTGCCAAGTCGATGGCCAACATTCTTCCCTACTACCCATCTTCAGAAGAGGTATTCCTGGTGCCGATACCTACAATACCCTCTCATATTCGTCAGCGTGGTTTTGATCAGACTGTAATATTGGCTAATGAATTGTCGAAGCAAACCGGACTTAAGGTCGAGAATATTCTAAGGAGAACAACCAACATTCACCAAGTCGGGTCAAATAGATCGTTGAGAAAACAGCAAATAAAGGGATCTTTCAGATATAAATCGGGTGATGGTGATACGCCAAGCCACGTTATATTGGTTGATGATGTGGTCACAACCGGTGCAACACTATCAGAAGCAACCAAGGTATTGAAAGAAAATGGCGTCAGAAAAGTCGATGCTATAGTTTTTTGTTACACAACTTAATTTATTAATGGCTAACCTGTACTATTAAACGGCTATTACTGTGTATACATGCGAATGATGTCTAAATTTCTAATATGGCGGTCGTTTTTGATTGATGTTCGAACTTTCTTTGAGCAAAACCCTGAATGATTGCGCGCTTCGCGCGCAAAACCGAAACGCTCGGGCGGGCAAAAAGGAAGGGGGTTGGGGGGAAGGAATTTTTGCCCGCCCTCGCTTTCCGCCGCCGCCCAATTTCGTGCCAACGAAGTTGGCGCGCCGCTCAAAACAATTTATCAAGGAATACGGGTTGTTACCAGCCCTGATTGTCTGCCACTCATAAAGCCAACGTATTTTTCTAATTCGGGCAATTTCACTTTCAAATCTATCTCTGAAGTAGAGAACAAAATCTTTGTTAGAAATTCAATTTTTACAATTTCATTTCTAAATTCAACTTGGTCTAAATCACCCGAAAGAATAATTTTTTGAAACCTTGAGACAACCTCAAAAAGCTCTTTCGTTAAAATAGATTCAATGTTCTTCACAAAAATTATTCTTTCATCCACATCCGACAGTGCTTTTATTGTCTGCGTACATAAATCAGAATCACCACTTTTTACGATAACAACCTCATACTTGTGCGCCTCTTTAATATCTGAATGGTTCTGGAGATAAAAGACCTTATTTTCTTTGTCAGTGTCTTTTATCTGCTCACTAAATTCTTCCTTAGCCATTGGATATGCGGTGAAAAATAACACCTTTCTTTCGGCTAGGAATAAATTTACGATGGCCGTAACCGAAAAGAGAGATGCGCCAGCGTGGGCCGCTCCATGAATAAGCATGGGCAAATCCGCTTCGTCAAAATTTATAATAGTGTTACCACTTTTTAGAATGATCTCTTTTTTCGGCATAGTTTTTAACCAAGTTTGATTTGATATTTAGGACGTAAATCTATCCAATACTGCTCCGTCTCATGTTTTATTATATTTGCTTCAAGCAGCAGTTTTTCTAACTGCGCCTTTATCTGATTTACCAATGGGAGTAACTTTTCAATCTCCTGTTCAGCAATAAGTTTCTCAACGATTGATATATCATACTGTTTCGTCATTTTTCTAACATCCTGATAGAGGTGCTTATCAAAAGCGGGCCATTTTTTGTTGAGAAGAAGCAGTGTGTTCAGAAAAAGTCTCACAATTTGCATTTTGACCACTTCGCAAAAATATATATCTTTACGAGCTACTGCAATTTCAAGCCGCTCTTTAATCTGAAAAGTAGTTTCGGCAAAGAGCCAGGAAATTTTTTCTTGAAAAATTTCCTCTGGATAGTACAAAAACCTTTCCTGAATTTTGAGAAATCTATCATTTGGGTCTTCTATTACTAATGCTTGAGAGTATTCGCGCAGTAAGTTGTCCTGTTGCCAAGTTGTTAACTCCGACTCGATTTCCTCATAGGTTGTTGGCTTGTGAACTTGGATCGGTTCCTTAATTTCGCGAATATGCTTTTTGTATTCTTTTATCACTGGAAGATACTTTCCAGCTTCTTCGGCGTTTTGGAAAATTATTGCTAAATCAATATCACTGTATTGATCGTAATTTTGTGTCGCCACAGAACCAGTTGCAACAATGGAAACACTGTCTTTGAGTTCAGGAAATTTCGAATAAAAATCTTGCTCCACAAAATTACGAACCAAATCCGCAATACCTCTTTTATCCAATTTGTAAAAATTTTCAATCATAATTATTTCAATAATTCATCAGGCGCAATCCCTAGGGCTTTAGCGACCTTATGAACAGTTAAAAGCGAAGGATTGCGCCTTCCGCGCTCTAAGCCACTAATATACGACCGGTGGACGCCTAAAGTTCTTGCCATATCGCCTTGTGATAACTTCTTTTTTAAGCGCATCTCTCTTAATTTTTTGCCGAATTGCAAAACTTCGTTTTTCATAAAGGTTTGTCCACTTGCATTGATTTTATCAAATGTTGTATGATTGGTCTATGGATAGCAATTATTCAACTTCTTTAGGGAGTAACATCGTTGTGTGCGCACGGGTGGGCGGGGCAAACACAACTCCACTTTTGGCGGCGCATTTTGCAAAGCAAAATACGAAATTTGGCGGAGAGGGTGGGATTCGAACCCACGGTACCGTTGCCGGCACGACGGTTTTCAAGACCGTTTCCTTCAACCACTCGGACACCTCTCCTGGTGTATGTTAATGGCGGAGAGAGAGGGATTCGAACCCTCGCGGGAGATCTCTCCCCCCTAACGATTTAGCAAACCGTCCCCTTCAGCCACTTGGGTACCTCTCCGGTCGCCACTAACAGAGGTAAATTATATCATCTATAAGTATCGTAATCAAAGTTTTTAGCTATTCACCACCGATATTTTATTATTTGTTGAATAACTAGTAGAATATATACAAATGGAACATCAAGATTATTCGCGAACATCAAAAATTAAACTATTCATTACTCAATTTTTATTACCAAGTCCTATCGAGCTAATTCCATATTTTTTCGCCAGCTTATTAGTGTTGGGTGTAGCTAGTAATAGAACACTACTAGTTATACTAGCCGATGGTAGTCCAGTCACTCCATTGTCTGTTGGTGAGGTTTTTGGGCAACGGCTTGAATATATATCAAGTTTGCTCGCCATACCAATACTAGGTAGGGTGGTGCTATTTATATTCTGGTTGGGAATCGGGAGCGTTGTATATATGGGTATTTGGGTGTTTCAGAATATGGCAATTGAAGTTTACGACGATGTCGTGACCGCTAAACTAAAAAAATCACCTGCCCAACAAAAAGATGAAGGTGATACAGAAGGTTGGTGGGGCACTACATTGTCTCATACACTGTTTTTCTGCTCTAGCATATTACTTTTCTTGTTTTATACGTTATTCGCCTTAAACATACTAATTCCAGCGTGGTCTACATTGTTTCAATTAGGACTACAGTCATTAAGCGAGGTTGGTAGCATATTCAAGCTATTAATAGCGATATTTGGAACAATAGTGACACTACATATATTTATTCTCTTTTACAAGCTATTTATGCGACTTAAGAATTTTATATTCAATAATTACTACTAACATCGCTGTGTGTCATGATAGAATATGCTTATGCCACCCGAGGTTCAGAATACAAATCAACCACCAACTAATTGGCAGTATAACTCAGCTCAGCCAGGATCGGACGGGTCTCAGTTTTCTCAGCCCATAGCTTCACAAACTCAACCTAATACGCAGATATCTTGGACAGCATCTGAATTCATTGCATACCAAAAAAATAAATCATGGTATGTTCTGGCCGTTGCGGGAGTAATTTTAGTAGCTGGACTTATTTTCTTAGTAACAAAAGATACAATATCTACAATAGTGACAATAGCTTTAGGCGTGCTATTTATTGTATTTGCTTCAAGGAAGCCAAGGGTATTGAATTATGAGATATCTGATAAAGGCATCCGAATCGGAGATAAATTACACTTGTACAGAACTATGAAGTCTTTTGCAGTTATAGAAGAAGGAACCATAAGATCAATAGATATCCTTCCTATGCAACGATTCATGCCCGCGATAAGTATGTATTATGACCCTAAGGACGAAGATGTAATTATCTCTTCGTTGGGTAAGTTTTTACCCCAAGAAAACCGTGAGCAGCCATTAATCGATAAGTTAATGCACAAAATTAGGTTCTAGCTTAAAATCCAAACTCAAAAACCCTTCACTGTATTGATTTAATATTTATACTGGCTAAGCGTAAAGATTCGTGTTCTGCGTTATGTGTATATCAAAGACACGTAGTTATAGTCAAACACCTGAAAGATATCGTCTATTATTTTGGATAAATCTAAATTTACTTGCCATAGTTTGCAAGGAATATAGCAAGGTCAACAATATCAACAGACCCCTTCTTATCTAGGTCGTATAGTGGATTTGCCTTTTTCCAATTTGCTAGCAGTCCTGCTAGGTCATCTAGGTATACTTTGCCATCTTGATTGAAGTCCCCGATCTTTTGAGCGAGAGTTGTTGCATTTACGCTGACTTGAGCGGACTTATTGCCTCCTGCGTCGATTGCAACTACAGAATACGAATAGCTTGTCCCTGGAGTAAGGTTGTTGTCTGTAAATGATGTTCCTGCTACGGTATTTATTACCGTACCATTTCTACTAACTTGGTACCCCGTTACTCCAACATTGTCAGAGCTAGCATTCCAAGCCAGATTGACACTATTCATGGTGACCGATTTAACATTAAGATTTGTTGGGGCTGAAGGAGGTGTTTTGTCGGTATTTTGAACCGTGACATTAGATGGTGTACTAGTAGAAGTGTTCGAGGGGTTGGCGTTATCATAGGCTTTTGCTGTGATACTATATGAACCATCGGCGTACTTTCCATCATTAGTATTCCAGGATACTTGATAAGGGCTTGTATTATCTGAACCAATAAGGGTTGACCCAGCATAGAACTCTACTCTATTTAATCCAGAACCGCCACTATCAGAAGCAGTTGCACTTAACGTAACAACACCTTTTAGTGGACTTGATGGTACAGTTAGGGCGACTGTTGGTGGTGTCTTGTCGGCAATAGAAACCGTAGTGATTGCAGATTGGCCAGTATTACCGTATGAATCACTAGCTAGAACTTGGATAGTATGGTTGCCAATACTTAACCCAGTCGTATTCCATTGAAAGATGTAGGTTGGACTGGTTATATTTGGAGCCAAAACAGTTTTGCCATCAATACGTATATCTAGTCTTGTTGCGCCAGTTGCATCTGTAGTATTGATATTTATAGGAACAGTAGAATTGCTAGACAGAACTTGATTATTTGATGTACCCGTCACCGATACAGTTGGCGGAGTGGCATCGACAACTACGTTTGCGCCTTGGGTTCGACCACTTCCTGTAATAATGTTTTGATAAGTTGTGGCGTTAAGTACAGAAGTTTCATTTGCAACAATAGCAAGATTAGCGGTTCCAGACGAAGTTTTTGTTGTAAAGACTAAAGTAGTTATTAGTTGGTCGCCTGTTAAATTGCTGGTACCAGCGTTAATACCTCGACTTAGGACGACTTTTCCGCTCGTAATTACAGGGTCAGGTTTAGTCAAAAATAAACTTCCGGTGTCATCAAACGAATTAAACTCTATCAAGTTTGCAGGGTATGTAATAGCAACCTCGGTTGCGTTTATTGCGGCTGTTCCGCTGTTTTCTCTAACTTGAATTCTTACTTGCTTACCAGGGCCATTGGCGGTATTTTCTGGAGTTAAATATACGGAGGGAGGATTTGGGACCGCAGCATAGCTTTGTAGCAGGATAACACAGCCAACAATCCCAACCAGTAACGTAACAATAATGAAAGGTGTTCGTTTTTTAAAGTGTGAACCTGGCTGGGTATTCATGAACTTGTCTCCTAGTTTTCTATTTGTAGGGTTGCCCCTGATGTTTCATTTAGAATATTTTGTGGATCATCTGATAAGGTTAGGACTTTTGAATCATCAGAAAATGTTAGGTTTCCTTGTCCGGAGGATGTTTTTGTTTTTAAATTGACCTTTCCGACTAAAACTTTTCCTGATACACCATCTATTTGTCCTCGTGCAATGGTTACAATTCCATTTTGTCCTGTTGCCTCTGCATTAATTGAAAATGCACTTTCAGAGTCATCAATACTAACAAAGTCATATTGATCGACTGGGTAGTTAAGAATAGCCTCTACGGTACTAACCTTTTGATTGCCGGTATCTAGCCAAATGGAGAATGTTACAACCTCGCCACTCTTGCTTGTCATGATACTAGGATCTGTTGAAAGTTCCGCGGTTTTATTAATTGTTTGTTCTGTAGCGCTGGTTTGACTGTTGTCGGTCTGTTGAGGACGATTGCCAATCTTATTAAACGCATAAACAGCCACAATAATTATAGCTACCAAGAGAACCAATAAAATAACAACTATTGGCATCCGATTCTGTTTTGGTGTTTGTTGCTGGTTTTGATTATCCATAATTATTTCTTGATTGCTATTTACAGTAATTGTCTCGCAGTATTTTCCGTTTGTCAATACAAGTTATGGTTAAAATAATGAGAATAATACTCGATGTTATGGTAAATACTAATTGGTACAGCATACTAGAGCAGGTTAGGTCACTGTTCCTTGCTTATAATGGCTCAAACGCCCTATAAAACACTACCCACCACGCTTACCTATATACTTTGCTTAAAATTACTCATCAACCTCGTAGTTCTGACGGCCATTCTTTATGTTTTTCTCAGCTCTTTCACGAGCCTTTGGTGAAGGTATGTATGCGGTTCCGTTTATTTCTTGTTGTCGTGCTACAAGCTCTGATAATCCTTCTCGCAACGTTTTGACGCCGCCTTCTTTTGAGTCAACTTCAATAAAACACCATTCAAGAGCCTTTGTGTGATTCCCAGCCTTTTCTTCTTCAATAGCCCATTTAGCACGATTTCTGACAGATGTAAGATTTGAAAGTGCTTCGGTCTTCTTTGCGTCAGTACTGCAAGGCTCAATATATCCTGCGATTCCTACAGGGTCTTGCATTAACGCCAGCTCGTCATTAACGAGCCTATTGAGCGTATTGTGTACGTCTTCTGCGTAAGATATGAATGTTTCATCATCGCAATGCTTTGCTGTCCTCATCTCAAGATAAAACGAAGATATAGGGATATTATGTGCATATTTAATATCTTTGATTAAGCGAATAACGTGTTTAACTTTCTTATCCAACCTGTTGTTCACGCCATTAACGTAGGCTATATGTGCTGACGGTGTTGCAATTTGCCAATCACCATCAAAATCTGGGATTTTGTAAACGTTATAGCGGTAATCAGTCTGATACTTATAATATCCAGGTGTGATTTCAATGGTCTTGTTCCCACTAAAGGCACAGACCACAGATGGTGTTCTGATGTATATTCCGCTTTCACCATACCGTTCTTGTAAGGCTTTTTAATAGCCAATAACATATTGTAAGAATTGTCTTTTTGATAAGTGGAAGGTATTGAGGCAAGTACATCTAAGTCGGTGTGGTATCTCACGCCCGTACCACTTCTAAATGAACCTGTTTCCATGGTGAACGTTACATTAAACGAAGACTCAAGCTTCGCTTCAATTGAAGTCCTGTGGGAAGCATAGCCTGTTTTCTCCGAAGCTGTAGGCGTAAGAGTTGATAGTAAATCTACGAAATGTTGGTTTATGATCATAATTAGTACCTAATCTAATTATGCTCTACCGACCAACAGATACAAAGCATAAGCTTTCTACTTTAGAAGCTTAGCCACTCTGAATCTTGAACTGCACCACGATTCTTGATACGGATACCTGGCTCGTCTGTGATTTGCCCAATAGTCTGTGCAGATAGTCCAAAGCTTTCTGCTTCTGCGAGTACTTTTTCTGGTTCAGAAGTGGCAATAACCATACCAGAACCCAAATGCCATTTACCGTATGCTGTTTCGTCGGAGAAGCCTCGCAGCTTTTGCACTTCCGTCATTATGCGTGGTGGCTCAATTGGTGTGTCAATAGTAACGCCGAGTCCTGACGGCTCAAGCATTCGGCCTAGCTTACTTGGCTGCCCACCACCAGTAATGTGTGCCACACCGCTTACCACAGCCTTAGGCTCTTTATCAATGTCATAGCCACCTGTAAGTTCCGATATGAATCGTGAATAAATAATTGATGGTTTCTGTACAAGTTTACCTAATGAAAGTTCGCCGAGTTCTTTAACTACTACGTCTTGCCATTGTGGTCCGTAGTGTTCCAGCATAGCTTTTCTTACGTCTGTAATGCCATTTGAGCGGAAACCGTGTTCAGCAAGACCTACTAGTGAATCGCCAGGCTGAATCTCATGACCCGTAAGTATTCTGTCCTTATGAGCAAACCAAAGTACCGTAGCGCCCCAGTTATAATTGAAATCCCCATAACCACCAACTCTATCCCCAAGTTCGGCAACTTCACCATTAACGACCACTACACCAGCCGCCTTAGCTGCTTCAACATAGCCCTGTGATAGTTGTCTAACTGCCGTTCTAGTGTGTTTTGTGTCATTAAGCTGCCGTACATCTAAGATTGAGCCTATCGCAACTGGTTCAGCTCCCCGAACAACTGCGTCATCACATACCATTGCAAATAAATCGTGTGCTACAACTGAATGGTCATCAAGCCTTTCTGATACTTCAACCTTTGTTCCGACACCATCAAATGCAAGATTAAGATACATATTATCTACGTCTTTAAGCATCGTGCCTGGAATTGCTCGTAGCCCAGAAAATGATTCGTGAAACTCAACAAGCAAGCCTGGTCGGTTGTCGTGGGTTTGCTTTGAAGCTTCATACAGCATTTTAGAAACATCATCACCAAGCTCAATATTTACATCCTGTATCGGTCCTCTTCGTTCAGTCATTACATCTCCTTTGCGTAAGTAACGATATTACTAAAAATTGTGTTTGCTGCGTTTCGTGCAGCTTCTGTGCGTACTCGGTGTGGGTGAAAAGCAGCCACTGAGCGTTCAGGGTGTGGCATCATACCAAGCACTAAGCCACTTGGGTCACAAATTCCTGCAATATCGTCTACTGCACCATTTGGATTTTCAGGATAGCCACTCGGCTGTCCTAAGTCAGGCGTAGTATAACGAAAAACAAACTGTCCGTTTTCTTTTAGCTCCCGAATGTCATCTTCACCACCAAAGAATCTACCTTCACCGTGAGCCGTTTGCATTGGAATTGGTTGTTCTGCAAAATCTTCTGGACTTACAAACTTACACGCTGACCGACCAACTGCTAGGTCAATCCAGCGACACTCAAATCTTCCAACTTCATTATCAGCAAGAGTTACTTGTTGTTCATTCAGCTTGCGATTTGGCAACAAGCCAGTCCTAACAAGCACCTGAAAGCCATTACAGATTCCGATAACAGGCTTACCTTTATCGACAAAATCTTGTAACTGGTCAGATAGATAGGACGTAAGCTCTGTTGCCAGCACCTTACCTGAAGCAATATCATCTCCGTAAGAGAAACCCCCTGGTATTGCTAGAATACCGTACTGGTCAAGCTGACGTTCGCCACTTCGCAGTTGGTTAATATGTACGGTTTCAGGTGTAGCCCCAGCTACTTGAAAAGCATTCGCCATTTCTTCATCACAGTTAATACCGTCCGTCTTTAGTACGCATACTTCTAGGTTGCTCATTTAGTGAAAAATCCCTTTCATAGGTGCTTGCCATGCACGCTTAAGTTCGTCCGTACCTACAGTAAAGACGACTCCATTTTGCTCACGGACCTGAATAGTCTCATCAGTAGTTGTTTGACCAAGCTTTTGGTATGGAACATTGCTGAATAATTCTTGTGCTACTTCATCACTTTCAACTTCCACAACAAAACAGCCAGCCGTTTCATTAAACAGGAACTTATCCATTTCAGAGACTGATACATTATTAGGCTCAAGTTCTACGCCAACATTGCCACCAAAACACATTTCTGCAACAGCCGAGATTACACCACCTTCGCTTATATCGTGACAAGCAAGGACTTTGCCACCGACTATAGCTTGATGTACGGAACCAAGCACTGCTGGTAGTGTTTCTTTATCAACAAGCGGTATATTGTTGCTACTCCCACCAGCAATATCATAATAAGCTGACCCCGCCATTCCTTCGCCTAGATTTCCAACTAAGACAAGGGTTGATCCTGCTTGTTTTATGTCACTTGTCATAGTCTTCTCTACGTCAGGTATGCGACCAAATATAGACATTGTGTAAACGGGCGGAATCTTGATAACTTGTCCGTCTTTGCCTCGGTAGGTTGATGAGAGACTGTCTTTGCCTGATATAACAGGAAGCTTCAGCCGTTGCATCATTTCTACAGCAGCGTCAACAGAACGGTCTAGTGAACCCATAGCTTCTTCATCTGGGAACGGCCAAATGTAGTTACCAACTGCTGCTGCTTCATCAATGTTGCCGCCAGCAGAAACATAATTTGCTGCAGCCTCAGCAATAGCCCAGACTGTTCCTTCAAATGGGTCTAACCTATTAAGTATTGGGTTCATCCCGTGGGATTGAACAACACCATAAGGCTTATCAAGCATAGGTCGTACGACCAGAGCGTCATTTGGTCCATCTTGCTTTACGCCTCCAAAAGGAGAAACAACATTGCCACCTTGAACCCCGTGGTCATATTGTCTAACTATTGGCTCTTTGGAACAAACATTACCGTGAGAGAGAACAGCCTTAAGCCTATCAACCCACTCTTGTTCGTTTTGTGGAATGTCAGGACTTACTTCAGGTACATCAACTCGTTTCCAATGTGCTTGCATAACACGTTGCGGTAGACCGCCAGACAGGAACTCGTAATCAAGTTCTGCAACATTTTGTTCACCGTAATTCACGGTTAAGGTATAACTCCCATCAAACACACCGAGTACAGTGGATTCAACATTATATTTACGACTAACGGCAAGAAAGTCCTCTATGTTGTCTGGTGAGATTGCCGCAACCATACGTTCTTGTGATTCACTAAGCCAGATTTCCCACGGGGCAAGTCCTGGGTATTTAAGTGGTGCCTTGCTAATATCTACTGTTAAACCGATATTCTCTCCGATTTCACCGATAGCAGATGAGAATCCCGCAGCACCACAGTCGGTTAATGCACGAATATATCCTAAATCTCTTGCTTCAATTAAAGCATCGAACATACGCTTTTCTTCAATTGCGTTTCCAATTTGAACTGCACTTGAATTCACATTAGCTGTACGGTCAGTCATTTCGCCTGACGAGAAGGTAGCACCGTGTATACCGTCACGACCTGTTTTGCCACCAATAATAACAACTAGGTCACCGACCAATGGTTCGCCTTTTTCTGCACGTGACTCTGGCATGATTCCGTATGCTCCTACTATTACAGTAGGCTTGGCTCTAAAATCTTCGTGATAATGTACAGAGCCGTTTCCCGTTGGAATGCCCATACGATTACCATAGTCTCGCACTCCTTGAACAACTCGTCTTTGTAGGTAATCGGGGCGCAAGGTGCCAGAAGGCAAAAGACTCTCGTCAAGGTCTGGCGGAGCAAAACAAAACATATCAGTAGAAATGATTGTCTTAGCACCCTGACCAGTTCCCATTATGTCACGGAACACACCACCACTACCCGTCATTGCACCACCGTACGGCTCAATAGCTGACGGGCTGTTGTGTGTCTCAACCTTGCCACAAATAGCTTGACCCTCATAAAATTTCATAACACCTGAATTATCACCAAATGCTGATACTACTAAATCACCGAACTGCTCTTTAGCCGCATTCTTAATACGTGTGTAGAGCGGTTCTTTCTCAACGCCATCAACTACAACTTTTGCATTGAACGTCTTATGACCACAATGCTCACTCCAACGTGCAGCAATAATTTCAAGCTCTGCATCAGTTGGATCACGGTCAAGCTTTCGGAAATGCTTCTGAACGACACCCATCTCCTCATCATTAAGAAATAACTTGTCCTTTGATAGCTCTGCTAACTCTGGCTCTGAAGCCTCTCTAATAGGAACTATGCTGATAGGTCCAACATTCCCCTCAAAAGTTAGAGACGATGGTTTTTCAGTAACAACATGTTCAACTGTTTTGTTCATTAGTAATCGTCCAACCACTTCGTCGACTTGAGTTGGCTCTACATCTCCGAAAAACGCATACTCCCTTGAAGAATCAACGGCTTGTTGGCTAATCCCAAGGTCTTGAGCGGCTTTCATGATTGAAGATGCTTCTGGGTTCATCACACCAGGCTTATATGCCACTTCTACAACGTGAGGAGTCTCGAAACCTACTGGTTCGTCAAGACTGTATTGCTCACTCACAGGGTCTGTGAGCAATTGTCCCGCTAACGTGTGTGCTTCTTCTTCGCTCACACCCTGAACACGATATACTTTCGCTGTGCGAATTGATTCTATGCTGTCTAAGCCAAGTGTGCGTTCCGCTTCTTGCTGTGCTTCGTGTCCAATTGGGTCGCCCTCGATAGGTGTGACTCTAATCTCATGAATTGCCAAGATAACCTCCTTGTTCCTGCAGGAACTTACCTATAACGTATGGCAATGCTGCCTTTTCTACTACTTGAACTCTATCAAACAAACTCTGTGCAGTATCGCCTTCAATAACTTCCACAGGGTGTTCAGCAATCTTTGGACCCCTATCTATTCCATCTGCCACAAGATGTACTGTGTGACGTGAAGCAGACATGCCAAGCTCTAGTACTTGTTCAGAAGTGTGTATGCCGTACGTGTCTTCTGTTTCTGGCAGTGGACCTGGGTGTGTGTTAGTCATTCTTGCTTGATAGATAGAACTGTAAATTGGTTGCCAGCCGTACTCCTCAATGAGTTCACCGCGAACCATCTTCATATAACCCATAAGAGCTACGTGAGCAAAGCCACCGTTACTGATACGCTCGCATATAGCAGATGACTCGCTAAGTGTTTGTCCACGCCCCACGTTGCCATCGGGGTGCGTACGACCACTTATTTCTATAGTTTCAACATCAAGCCCATAGAGTGCATTTAACCTAGAAGCCCTAGCAAATATTCCTGCCTTTTCTGGTGGGTTATTGCATACTATTAGACCGACTTCTGCATCAACACGACCATCTTGAGTAGCGTGGATAAATGTCTCGGCTGTAGAGCCACTTCCTGAGGCTAATATAGCAATAGTTGGTTTGTGTAGGCTCTCACTCATATTCTTAAGTGTAAATTATAAACACTTGTTACGGGAAACCAAAGCATAAGCTTGTCAATGAGTAAAATGATGTCAAAGTACTTCTTATTTTCCACACGGTACTTTATTCAACTTTTGCCTTAAAACCTCACCTACGACCCCTGGAACGCTTACAGAGGGCACTATATCCCGTTCACCTAAATGGGTTGATTTTGACTACGTATCGTTACGCATTATTTTTTCAGATTTTTGACCCCTCAACGCCATTTTCCACCATCAGAGAGCTACCAATTATGAAACACTACTTTTATTATAGTCGTGTACGAATCAGCAAGTTGAACTAGGAGAGTGTGCCAAAATTAAATGACACTTTATCACGGCACTCTATCGCATAATTCATCTTAGTTGCGAAGACCACGTTATTATTTATGTGTCGGTAGTAGGTGGTTCTGCCAACCCTAGCCCACTTACAAGCGTCAGTCAGGCTGTAGTTGTTCTTCAGTGCGTCAGCCAACTTCACCATCGTTCTGATATTCATTTTTGTGGGTCTTCCCACTGGATTGCTAAACATAATAAGACTCCTTTTGTTTTTGTACTTACCCTATATATCTATTATCTCAAATTGGTCTAATCACTGGTATTTGAGTTAGCTTTATTGGACGCATATACTAACACCAATGACAGATAATAACGAATGGCTACAATTAGTGGTTACAAAGCTGAATACGTTGTACTTCAACGGCACCGATTTCTTTGATGAACGCTGGGTTTTTGAGTGGGACGCTAAACTCTCAAAAACAGATAATTTTAAGAATGCTAGTCGTGAAGAACGGGCATTAAATACATTAACCAATGCAGAGGTAATTGAAACTCGTTCTGATGAAAACTGGTATCGCAACCAAGTAATAGACGCTCAGGAAGAACTTGAGATTGCCAAGTCAGTGAACCCTAACATACCCAAAGAGTGGGCAAATACTGTCTGGGGTGACTGGCATGAGACTGATCCAGCACATAGAGAGTACGACAACATATGGTTTATAGATAAATTTGACTATGAGCCAGTCCCAATACTTCTCAGCGAAGCTGAGTAAGGACGTGAAGCGTTGTAATGAGAAGAAGCGTAAGATTGGTGGCATTACTGGCGTAGCCTCAGAGGGCTACTTGAATGACCGTATAAATAAAACCGTATACAAAGACCCTGAACGCTTTCCATTACTCCGTCAGGCTGTAGATTTAATGCTTACAGGCGAATACAGCGTCCAGCAAATCTTAGATATTATGAATAATGAATGGGGCTATCGCACGGTTCAGCGTAAGAAAAAGAGTGGCGGTCCACTTGGCCGCTCATCGCTCTATTACATGTTCCGTAACGTTCGTTACGCAGGTTGGGTGCCTGACCCTTATGATGAAGACAAATTGTATGTAGCAGATTTTCCAGCTTTAATGACCCAAGAGGAGTACGACAAAATCCAACTATTACTAGGTCGTCATGGTGGTAAGCGTTTCGCAACTCGTAAACAATTCGTGCTACGTGGCTTTATACGCTGTGGTGAGTGTGGCTGTATGATTACGGCTCAAAGCAAGGAACGCACTAACTCTAAGGGTGTTACACATGTAAATACTTACTGTCACTGTACTGGTAAACGCCCTTGCGGCCAGATTAAGAAGTATGGTTATAAAACCGAAGATGAGCTATTTACAGAATGTGTAGATGAATTGAATAACTGGGAACTCATACCAGAACTCTATGATTGAAGCATGGATGCTATTAACCAAATGGCACAAGCTGAGATACCAGAGCGTAAGAGTGTAGAAACTATGCAGGAGCAAGCTATAAGGGGCTTAAAAGACCAGCTAGATACCCTGTTAGACATGTCTACTCGCAAGCTCGTAGAAGAAAAAGACTTTATAGAGAAATCTGCAAAGCTCAAGGCTGAATTAAAAGAACTGCATAAGCAACAGGCTACCAGTAATGAAAACACTGAGAGCTGGTACGACTATATGACTAATCTAATAAGTAAGTTCATGAACGCTAACGCTAAGTTCGTAAACGGTGATATAGCTGATAAGAAAGAAATACTGTTAGTAATTGGTCAGAACCCAGTGCTTTTAGACGGAAAACTGCAAATAACACCTAACGAATGGCTATTACCATTGCAGGAAAACACAAAACACTTCGTTGCTGAGATAGAAAAGGTTAGAACAATGTCTCAACAGATGAAAAAGAGCCTTCTTGAGGCTCTCCGTCTAGAATGGTACACCCGACAGGATTCGAACCTGTGGCCTCTGGCTCCGCAAGCCAACGCTCTATCCAGCTGAGCTACGGGTGCAAAACTATACATATACATTCTTATGGATTTGCAACAATAAGTATATTAGCATATTTACAGAGGTAACAGCAATAGTTTATAGTGTAGCTAACGGAAGGGTGCAGGAGTGGTTGAACTGGACTGTCTCGAAAACAGTTGTGCCGGGCAACTGGTACCGTGGGTTCGAATCCCACCCCTTCCGCCAGGAAGGAAACTTGCCAAAAGGGTAAGTTTTTTGTTTTCTGTAAAGAAAACAAGGGATTTGAACCCAATGCGGTTCGTATATCCCCCGCAAGCTTTAGCTTGCAAACAGGCGGATATCTACCATCCCACCCCTTCCGCCAGAAGTTGGCTTTCTTGTGGAAGTGTCGCCTAAAAGGACTGCTTTTTTGTTTTGTAAAGCAAACCTAATGTTTTATTACAGGAAGTGAAACTATTGCGTAATAGAAACCATACTTGTTTTTCATACAAACAAGCTCAGTCTGCCCATTAAATATCTAATTGATCTGCTACAAGTACCCTAAAGGAGTATAATAGGCTAATGGGAGATACGCACAACCTAGACGAAACAATCCAACAGGAACAAACTTCAGAATATATGGTAAATCCGCAAGAGGAACTGGCCTGGGAGCACTACAATCCGATAGGAAGTGCTGAGTATGAACAAGCTAATCAAGAGCGGATAGCAGATGGCAAAGTTCAAATTGTAAATATTGGTGATGATGACAAATCTATAACATTGGTTGCCTCAATCAAGATTGATCCAGATACTGGGCAAGTCGTATCGGGACACGAGAGTCGTCCTGAAGCAGAAAGTATGCGAGATACCGAAGCGGCCTTTGCTGACTACATAGCTATTACTCCACCAGAAAGAAGATGTGTGATTTATGAGGGCGACGAAAGACTATTTACGGATAGAGATGAAGCGATTACCCAGGCCACCGATTCTGGTTTAATTCAACACCTGGCCAACAAAGAGAACGTACCCGCTATACCTGGCGAGCCTACTGAATCAGAAGTTGTGGCTGTTATGGAACAACTTGGTGTTAGTAGAGAGGAGCTTCTGGCTTTATATGTTGCTCGTGGTCTCGAGACACAGGTATCTAGTGGTGAGACTGATTTTCTGGCAGGCTATATCAACCATCACGCCGCAACCTTAGGTATTGATGGATTTTATACCTTTTCAGAGGCCGAAAAGCAGGAGATTATAGAAAGTGGCAAGTTTGATGAGCTGAAAGTCGAATTGAATAACAAAGTCGCGCAGATTCTCCCAAGCCTCAATAAATTATACAAACCTATTCTAGACAATAAAGATCTGCTGGTTTTAGTGGATGGCAAAGTTGCAATTAATCCTGAATTTGCTGATGATATTTCCGAGATAACGATGGATAAACTTAACTGGTCTGGTGAACATAGGCTCAATGAGGTGGCTAAACTGAGCATGGAGATGAGAGATAGGGTAATCTTTAATCATATTCTAGAAGCATACAATAGTGGCAAAAGTCCATTTGTTGTTTATGGTGGTTCGCATGTCGTAACGCTTGAGCCTGCTCTAAAGGCATATGTCTCCAGTACGTCACAGTCCTGAACTTTGACTGCTTCTTTCCTTTGTAACAGGCTATAGGTTTGGTTCTGTTTTGGTCTCAACTTTTAACCAAAAAAACGGATTCTAGTAATGTTAGTGGGCACAACAAAGAGGTGGAACTAAGGAATGTTCTTAGGTAGTTCATTTCTGGTATTGGTTTTTCTGATAAAGATATAGAACCCTAGACACAAACAACCTAAAGCTATAAGTGATACACCTATCGTTAGTAGTGTTGAGCTTATCTGACTTACTATGTCCTGAAAAATTTTTTGAACAGGTAAAGAAAAATCTGCCACATCAGTGTTTAATGAGATATGTTTTATCCTTTCATAAAGAATAATAGGAGTAATAAATCTGCATATCAAACAAAGAACTCCACACAAAATTGAAGCTATGCCAACTGTTCGTAATGCACGATATCTTGGTCGTGACAAAAGTAACTCAAATATGAGTAGCAACACAATTAGCAATATTGAGATTAGAGGAAGCAAGGTTAGAATTTTGTAAACATTCGGCAATCTGTTTATTGGTGAACTAGAATTATTGGTTATTTTTGTTAAGTCTACCTTTTGTGGTTGAGTTGCTATTTGCTGGTTGAACTGTTGTTGCGCTTCCAAAATTTCCCCTTCTATGTTTGTGCCTGGAGGGATACAGTTAATGGTGAATATGTCATTTGTAGTTGGCCGTATTTTTCTGGAGCATTTGGGCAAGGTTTTAGCTCTTTCACGTAATCCATCAGTAACCTCTTGTAAGAAAGTAGCTTGTGCATCGTCTACGTTGTAAGAGATGACGAGATTTGTATTTTCTCCACTCAACCAAGCGTAAGCATTAGAAATGGTACTTTCAATATTTTGTTGTATAAGATCACTAGTTACTGATTTGTCGATTGCTTGGCTAATTATTGTATTTAGTGTTGTTGTATTGCTGACCGATGCTACTTGGGTGGCTATTTGTTGTTTTATCCCCTTCTCTACTGTTGAATACAACCCGCTATTATTCAGCGACTGCTTGATAAAATCTTGATTTCCAAAAGTAACCTTAAAAATAACGCCTATAATGAACAGACCCAAACAAGCCAATATTAATACCTTGACCAGTGCTAGTAGTATTATTTTCATAATATCCATGCGTTAATTATGCTATATTGTCATTAGATATGGCAGAAGAAAGTGTTTTTGCAAAGATAATCAAAGGTGAAATACCGTCTTATAAGGTTTATGAGGATGATAAAACCCTGGCTTTTTTAGATATCTATCCGGCAGTTGTTGGCCAAACGGTGGTGGTGCCCAAAATTCAGCTGGAGTTTGTGTGGGATTTGGATGATGAATACTACCAAGCCCTGATGTCAACCACCAAAAAAGTATCTATACACCTACGCAATAAACTAGGTACTAAATTTGTTGGTACAAGGATTGAGGGGGTTGATGTTCCACATGCTCATGTAAAAATCTACCCATTTAATACGATAAATGAATATAATGCCAAACAGAATATGTCTGCCGAACCAGATCACACCGTATTGGCCGAAATGGCAAAAAAGCTAACCATGGAGAACGTCTAATGCCTCCTGTTGTTGTTGCGCTATTGTTTGCTGTTGGTGCTGGAACATGGGTCTATACTAAAATTATGTGTAGCACCGGAGGTAATGCTCAAAATTCGGCAATAACTGCTGGAATCGCCGGAATCTTTGCCTTCGTAATTATGCTGTTAATTCTTAACACTATCGAAAACATGCTTAAGTAAACTAGCCATTTAATGCTAGTTTACTCTTCCCTTTTAGCTAGACAACTGGTAATATTAGGTTTATATGGACGAGGTGGGTCTCGGAAAACAATTACAAGAAGCCAGAATAAAGGCAGGATTGACACAACAAACGTTGTGCCAAAAAGCAGATATTTCATATTCTACCCTGGCAAAGATTGAGCGAGGTGCTATTAAGGCTCCGTCAATTTTTACTATTCAACGGATAGCCAGTGTGCTTGGGTTAACCTTAAACGAACTGTTGGGTATATCAGAATCTCAAGGCTCTGGATTCCCACCAATTGTGCCAAAAAAGGTCAGTAAATCTGGGGTGCGTTTTGTGTATTTTGACGTCAACGGATGTTTGGTTCAGTTTTTTCACCGCGCTCTGGAGCGAATTAGCGAAGAATATGATTTATCGCCAGATGTTGTAGAAATGGCCTTTTGGCAACATAACGATATGGTTTGCAGGGGTGAAATATCCATAGAGGAGTTTAATAAACGATTCGCAAATGATCTTAATATAGATAATATTGACTGGGCTAAGTACTACACAGAAGAAGTAGAGCTAGTTCAGGGAATGGACGATTTATTATCTTGGGCTATTGAAAATTACCATGTCGGGTTAATGACCAATATAATGCCCGGATTTTTGAATGAATTAATTGACCACAATCTTGTGCCTAATATCAACTACGACGTTATTATCGATTCTTCAGAAGTCGGAGCAATAAAGCCAGAAGAAGCAATCTATGAGGAAGCAGAAGATCGGAGTAATTGTCAGCCATCAGAAATACTGTTGATAGACGACAGTCGGCCAAACTTGATGACTGCCAGCAAAAAAGGCTGGAAAGTGCTTTGGTTTAATAGCAATAACCCAGAGCAAAGCATTTCACGCATCAAAAACGCCCTCGAATTTGAAGACTAGAGCACAAATAAAAATACCCCAATCATCTATCAATCGCTTGTTCAGCGAACTCACCTGAGCTGGTGAGCGATGATTGGGGTGAAACTCGACTTACCATAGCACTGAGTGTGCTACAATCCGGGATTCGAGAAAACCGGGTGGCCTTTGCTCTAAAGAGCGGTCTACCACAATGACCTCGGTATTGTGCCATATTCCCTGTACAGGAACGTACACTCTAGCTTGTGCCGAATCAAGCAAATCCCCTCACAAAGCATGGGTTGCTTCATGTCTGCTATTACTAACAGAGTGATTTATCGTTGCCGGGTTGCAACAGCAATAGTTCTTTACGGTGCCTTACCGTTGTAGGCGCATTGTTTGCGGTGATGTAAGGCTAATGCGAGGCCTTTTTGTTTTTAGGTGAATGTACCTCTCTTTCTGCCCAGGCTGTCCTCATACGCGACAGAATGGACGGTGGTCTTGAACCTCACTCCTTCGGAGGTTGTCTTCAAGGTAGCGAAGACCATCTCTTGCGAACGACCGCAGGAGCCGCCAGAGCGGTAGTCCTGGGTGGCCCGCACTTCATTGCCAACGACACGGATGTCTGTCCATCCGCCGTCCCTGTCCAGGGCATCAGCCACGTGTTGTGGCAATGCCGTTATGGGCAATACGCCCTCACGGCTTGTTGGGATCCAATCTGAACCCCATGCTCTTCTCCACCCGACCACGTCGTCGAGAGAGATGCGGTAGGAGGGCGCCATCGGCGCCACAACCCCGGAGGCGATAAAGGCCTCCACGACAGGAGTGAGACTATCGTCCCACTCCACCGCATACGGCAGGCCATTTTCTGGCACTATCACCAGAAAATGCCTTTGCCGAAGGGCTTCATAGCCCCACGGCCGGTAGCTGACTGTACCGCGGTACAGGAAGCTCTCGCTTCCTTCCGCACTCTCCTTCGTGGGAGGGACCTTCCCCGCCCAGGGGGCAAGCTCTTCCAAGATCTTAACGTCCATCGTTTTTCCTCCGATGGTTTATGTGCGTTTGGCGGTGTTGCCGGGCTGCACGCCCCAAAGATCTCCTACTAATCGGAAGCCTTTGGGCCGGCTTTTTCTAACGTAGCTACAAAAAACCGAGCCCAAAAGCTCCGTAAATTAACATAAGAGACCACTTGGGATTAATCCGAATGAGAGGCTTCATTTAAAAGAAATGATCTTTCACAAGTGACCTCTCGTGCCTACAACTAACAAAGCTTTTAACGAACTTGGGCGCTTCTTAATAAGAATGCCCAATAAATACATCAGTTCTCGTAAGTTATCTATTCAACATTCTAGAAGGTAGCTTTAGCGCCGTGAAAGCCTCTCTGAAATCGAACGCTAAAGCTATCAAACAGGTTAAACGAGGCAGATGGTACTTCGTGGCTAGTAGTTCAACAACTGTTATTGCATACAACAGATGAAGTGTATAGTTTCCAATCTGTGCCCAGCGGTGCGGAAATGCAAAAAAGCAACTTCGCAATCAATACAATATGCGGTGCTCAACCGTATTCTTCATTCTCTATTGTAGGATCTCGATCTGTTAACAGAGAGTTCAACCACATTAGAGTTAGTTTTATTACTACCACTTATACCAAAAATGTTCGATTCGACTGAAGCCTCTCATTCAATCGACTGCGTACATTATGCCAAATAATATTCAAAATGTCAATATCGTGATTATGTATCGATACATAACAGATGTAAACATGTAATGAGTTTGTCAAAATAGCATTGACAATCACACATTATCTATGCTAATATCTTAATGATGACCCCAGATCTTCTTAAAACAATAGGATTAACTGATTCTCAAGCAAAAACCTATCTGTTATTAATTGAAAAAGGTGAACTATCCCCTCCTGAAGTTTCTAAATTGTCTGGAGAATCTCGCACCAATACGTATATGATTCTTGATAAGTTGGCGTCTTTAGGACTAATAGAGAAAAGTTCAAATAATAACAAAATATCATACCGATCATTAAACCCAATAGCCATCGAAAAACTTGTAGAGGAACGGCGTAAGCAGTTTATTGAGGCTGAGCAAGCCATAAAACATGCTATGCCTAAAATGCTGAGCTATTTCTACACTTTTACAGAAAAGCCTGGTATACGGCTTTTAGAGGGTGTTGAGGGGTTAAAAGAGATCTATGCCGACACTTTGCGTACAAAACAAGATATTTATTTCTTACGTACACCAAAAGAGATCCAAACCCTAGGTGATGAGTATTTTGAAAAGTACAAAAAACGACGCGCAGATCTTGGTATTGCTACGTATGCTTTTACGACAGAGAAGGATGACAGTCGCCAATATTCACAATCAGATAAGATATACAATGTAATAAGAACCTGGTTACCAGAAGAATCATACACTGCATCCGTAGAAGTTGACGTATACGGTGATAAGACGGCATTTTTGAGTTATGGCGAAGACGTTATGGGGGTCATAATTCAAAGCCCAACCATCGCAACCGCGATGAAACAACTACTTTTAGGCTTAAGTAAAAACGAGTAACGCACAAAATCATAGACCGCACTAACTTATGAATCTCCCTTTAAGTTAGTATCCAGCTTTATCCTTTCATCTATGGAATTTAAAAGCAAGGATAGGTTGTGTGTCATAGTCCTAAAAGAAGACTCGTTAATTTCATCCGCTTCTGTGTAAAAGTGACTTCCGTCACCTCGCGTAGCTGAAAGAAGTGTACCTAGAAGGTCACCTTTACGTGATAGCTTGCTTGTTTCACGAGGGTCACGACCAATATCAACACTATACCCATGTGGAGCGCTAGGATCTTTGTCGATTCTAATTGAAATAGTGTTGGTGGTTATGTCTCCGCGTTCGGTATGAATAGTTTGCGCGTATCGCTCCTCTGCTTCAGGCAACTCATGTTGCAAGGAGAATTCAATTCTGTGATCGCTAACACTAATCTTGAGTTTTCCAGGATAGTGGTAAAAATCGGGATACTCCTCATAATCAGATTCTTTCACTGATGAAATGTCTTGATCATCATAATAATCAATAGAGTCATAGCAAACTTCAAATTCTCCAGTAGTTCCAGTGCTCCTATTGGTTATTTTGGCTTGTTCAATAAAACTATGAGCACCAAATCCTGTCGCGGTTACATAGTCGACAAAACCAAGCGAGGAACTTACGGCTATTGATAGAATTGCTAGGTCCCGTAGGGCTAGATCTTTAGGGCCGATATTGGTACCAAGGTCTACATCAATATCATAGGATAGTAGCATAATTACTTCTTGAAGTTTGCTCGATACGGCTTTGCCAATGTTTGGTTCTAGTTGCCCTAAACCTTCACCCAGTATAGATGTACCTTGATCGGCAAAAGAAAGTAATTCTTCTAAGAATTCGTCTCGATGGTTAAATACATAAGGATTATTATCTTCGTTGTCATGAACAGCAGTAGAATCCTCGTGAAGATATGGTTCAAGAGGTGGGCCGTAATGGTCTAGTTTTGAATAATCATTTTGAGGACCAAGACCTATTCGTCGCATACAATCTGCAACAAAAAGCTCAACATCTTCTTGAGAATATTGAGATTCGGAGCTATTTATTGGATCTTTGTTTGACATTTTTGTCTTTGCTTAGCTTAATTGACTATACCACAAACCATAACAAAAATCAATAAGCAACCAAGGTAATTAGCTATCTACCCAGGTGGGGATAATTGCCTAGTAATCTAATTTCGATCAGTTATTTGCTAAGTTGTTTGTATTGGGTTTGTAGTAACTCATTTTCCTCTAGTAGTGTTGATAGTTGGTTTTTAGTTTGAGTTACTATCTGTTCCGGTGCATTCGATGTGTATGCCTTGTTAGCGAGCCGTTTTTGAAGCCCGGTAATCTCCTGCTCTTTTTTTTCTATCTTTAGTTTTAATGTATTCTTGTATGCCGATAGCTTCTCTGTATCTACTTCTAGCCATGCTTGTGCGCTAAGTAAACGCACCCCTTTGCTGTTGCTGTTTTCAATACTACCTAACTTGCATAGATTGATTAGCAGATCTGAGTTATTAGCGACAATTCCTGAACTACTAAATAAAACAGGCTTTGTTAGTCCAATGTTTTTGCTAAGTTGGCGAAGCTCAGTTGTGATATCCTTAATTTTCTCGAATTCTTTCGATTTTTTAGTGTCAAAACCCTCTACCTTTGGCCACTCAGAAACTATCAGTAGGCACTTATTCCAGTCCAGTTCTTGCCAGATCGCTTCTGTTACAAACGGCGCAAAAGGATGAGTTATTTTAAGAACCGTTTCAAGTACAAAAGTGAGCATACCCTTCCCTGCTTTAGTTTTTGAGGCTTCTATATACCAATCTGCTACCTCTGACCAAACAGTATGGTAAACGGTATCGAAGGCTTCGGAAAAACGATATTCTTCAAGATAAGAACTGACCTGGTTGCCGGCATGTTGTAAAACTCCCAACACCCAATGATCTGCTACTGTTTGTGGAATTGGAGGAGTTGGTGTGTAGGTGTTATCTTCTGCTTTAGACTCAACATATCGGGCTATATTCCATAGCTTATTTGCAAAGTTGCGAGCCCCAATTATTTTGTCAGTAGTGAATGGCTGATTATTTCCAGCTGATTGACCAGTTATAATTCCCATTCTTAGGGCGTCAGAACCATATTCATCAATCATATCCATAGGGTTTACAACATTACCCTTGCTTTTACTCATTTTAGCACCGTGCTCATCAAGAACTAACCCATGTAAATATACTGATTTAAATGGAACTTCGCCGGTAATGTAGATGCCGAGCATTATCATGCGTGAGACCCAAGGGGCAAGAATATCTACCCCGGTCTCCATAACACTTAATGGATAAAATTCCTTGAATTTTTGCCCATCTGGGTAGTCTAGTGTGGCGTATGGCCACTGTCCACTAGAGAACCAAGTGTCAAAAACATCTGGGTCACGGCGATAGGTCTTGTCATTTATTGTTAAGATTTCTTGATCTGTCCGAGTGTCAAATATCCAATCGTCTGGATCATCGACATTCTGAAAAGCTGGAATCGGGATACCCCAGGCAATTTGTCGGCTAATGTTCCAATCTCGCAAACCTTCTAGGTATGTAATCAGTTGTATCCTCTTACTCTCTGGGTAGAATTGGATTTGTTTATCTTCTAACACACTAATTGCTTTACGTACCAAAGGCTTCATATTAATGAACCACTGGTCACGTACCAGAGGTTGAATGACGGTGTCGCATTTATAGCAATGCCCTACCCGGTGTTCGTGATCTTCAACCTTTTCCAGTAACTCTTGTTCTTCAAGCTCTTTGACGATTTGCTTGCGTGCTTGATCAACAGAAAGACCGTGATATTGGTGAGGGGCATCATGACCAATCTCCCCTGCTTCGGTTATTACCTTAAGTAGGGGCAGATTATGTTTTTGGGCAACGTCGAAATCATTAGGGTCATGAGCAGATGTGATCTTTACTGCACCAGTCCCAAATTTGGTGTCAACCATCTCGTCGGAAATTATAGGAACTTCTCTGTTGGCTAATGGAATTACAGCAGTTCTACCTACCAAGTGCTTAAAGCGTTTATCGTTTGGATGAACGGCTACCGCTACATCGCCAAGCATTGTTTCTGGCCTAGTAGTGGCGATAAGGATATATGAATTTTTATCCTTAATACCGTTAAGCGGTGATAAAGGGAATTTGATGTAATACATCTTCCCTACTTCAGTTTTGTAGACTACTTCGATATCTGCAAAAGCAGTGCCATGGAAGGTACAGAAGTTGACCAGTCTTTCGCCTCTGTAAATTAGCCCTTCGTCCCACATTTTTTTGAATGTAAGGTTTGCTCGATTTATTATTTTCTTATCAAGAGTGAATGTAAAGCTATTCCAGTCAACGCTTGCACCAAGACGCCTGAACTGTTGTTGATAGTTTGATTTATTCTGCGCAACAAAATCCCAAATTTGCTTGTACAGATCTTCTCTGGAGAAATCAAACCGACTCTTCCCTGCTTTGTTGAGTTCTTTTTCAAAAACAACTTGTGTCTCAAAACCAGCGTGGTCTGCCCCAGGTACAAATAATGTGGCTTTCCCTTTCATACGTTGGTAACGAACTGCAACATCTTGCAGAGCGTTTGTCAGCGCGTGGCCAATATGCAAGTTCCCATTTGCATTTGGGGGTGGCACAACAATACTAAATGTCTCAGAACTACCCCTATTTACTGGAGTAAATGCCTGGTTTTCTTCCCATAATTTATAGATTTTTGATTCATATTTTGTGGGTTCGTATGATGAAGATAGTGCCATAAGGGGTTATTTTATCACTTTTTAATAAAAAAATCACCTCTGTCAGAGATGAATAATACTTTTCACGTGAAAACAAACTTATACAATCACTAGCGACTGCAAGCTTAAATTCCCACCCTCCATAACTGATAAATTTGTTTCTAATGTGCTATCTCGATGGGTTTCGAGACGGTACCTACGTTTTTGTTTTAGTAAGCTAAGCATAACAAAGAGATGTTATGTAAACAATATTGACAAATAGCATAAGCGCTGTTATAATGTGAAGCTTATGTTTTTAGAAGAAGGCTTTGAAGAAACAATTATCGAGACTTCTTGGTCGGAGTTGCGTCAATCAAGTGGTGTATACGATGAAGCGCTTGGTCGTGAACAAACCAACCTTGAGTTTGTTGAGTTTTATACTAGACAACTTGGCGCTTATGCAGTTTTTCTAAATATGAATGGCAAACTAAACACTGAGGCGAGCAGACATAACAGTGCCGTAACACGGACGGGCGAGGGCGAATATCTGTTTGCAGTGGTTGCTAAGTTTCCTGCTACATCGAGAGATTAGGCTCAATATCTAGGGAATTAGGGTCTGCTGTCGGCTGATCACATTTCATCTTAAAGCACCCCAGAGTAGCAATCATAGCGCCATTATCGGTGCAGAGTTTTGGATCAGTATATTCAACATCGATTGGTAGTCGTTCAGATAACTGATGTCGTAACTCAAGGTTAGAAGCAACACCCCCAGCAATGACCACGCTATTTACGGCATAAGTGCGAAAGGCGTCGAGTGTTTTGTCAACGACTGTTTCTATTGCTACTCTTTGAAAACTTGCAGAAATATCTTTGCGCTGAGAGGCATTTAGACGCTCTGCAAGCCGAAAACTTTCAAAAGTGTGGTCTACACCCAAAATGTTCTGAGTCGCCCTTAAAACGGCTGTTTTAAGCCCAGAGAAGCTAAAATCATAACGGTTTTCCATTCGTGCTTTGGGTAATTGCAAGGCATTTGGGTTTCCTCCGCTGGCAGATTTTGCGATACTTGGCCCTCCGGGGTAGGGGAGGCCAAGGATTTTAGCTACTTTATCAAAAGCCTCTCCAATCGCGTCGTCGTGAGTTTGGCCAAGTAGTTGGTAGTTAAAATGATCCTGGAACAATACTAGTTGTGTATGTCCACCGCTGACAATAAGCGCCAAAAGAGGGAAGTTGGGCTGTTTTTTTGGAAGGTTGTATCCAGATAGCGCCGTTTTGGTTAAGAAGTTGGCATATACATGACCCTCGACATGGTTGCAGGCGTAAAGTGGTTTATTTTTAGTTATTGCCAAGGTTCGCGCTGTCAATACCCCGATTAACAAGGAGCCTCCTAGCCCAGCGCCATTAGTAACGGCAATGGCGTCAATGTCTTTCCAGTTTAACCCAGATTGATTAAGTGCATCTTTTAGAGTAGGTGTCATGGCTTGAATATGCTCACGGGCAGCAATCTCTGGTACTACACCACCATATTTGGCGTGGATATTCATACTGCTAGCAGTTGAGCAGGCCAATAATGTATCACCATTTTTAACAATACCAACGGATGTTTCATCGCAACTACTTTCAATTCCCAGAACAATCATTGGTATAAGTATAACAGGTATAAAAGTATCAGCAGTTGATTTTTGATTATTGTTGACCAGTTGTATTATTAAAATATGAATAGCCGAAAACTGGTTAAATCAATAATACCAAAAGGAGCGTTTAAGCACATAGAGCCGTATGGTCACTGGGCCGAGGCAATTATTGCCCAGCAAAAGTCAGGGTATCCTGCAAAGAAGCTGAAGGTTATTGGGGTAACTGGCACTGATGGCAAAACAACGACTTGTATGTTGATTGCTAGCATATTGCGTAGTGCGGGTCATAAAACAGCAATGATTACCACTGCTTCGGTGGATTTTGGTGATGGAGAAGGCGAACAAGAAAACCCAACACAATTGACCACAGGGAGTGCTAAGCAACTTAATCGTTTGATATCAACAATTAACAATAACGGTGTAGAGTGGCTTGTTTTAGAAGTTTCTAGTCATGCTTTGTGGCAACGGCGGGTCTGGGGGATCCCTTTTACCTTAGCGGTGCTAACAAACTTGAGCCCAGAGCATCTGGATTATCATGAAACTTTTGAAAACTATCGTAAAGCAAAAGAAAGACTCTTTAAGCTAGCAAACACCAATAAACATGGTTTGAAAACTGGAATTATCAATGCTGATGACAAGTCTGCAGAATACTTTAAGCACGATATTCAGACTGCCGTAACCTACGGAATTAACAAGGGCGATTTGAGGGCATCGAAAATAGAATCAACATTAAAAGGTAACAATTTCTTAGCTACCATAGATGGTGATGTTTACAAAATCAAATCTCCATTAATCGGTGGTTTTAATGTCTATAACGTACTAGCAGGTGTGGCTGTGGGGCGAATTGTTGGTTTATCACCCAAAGATATCGAAAAAGGAGTTGCCAATTTAGCTTATGTGAATGGTCGAATGATGCCGATTGATGAAGGGCAAAATTTTCATGTCTTAATTGATTATGCGGTTACTCCAGGGGCAATCGAAAGCGTACTAACAACAACACGCCATTTAGCAGGGAAGGGCAAGTTACACATT